>JBOGIX010000735.1:0-3723 GCA_050744685.1 Vicinamibacterales bacterium
CTCCACACCAAGGACGTCGTGTCCGCTTACGTGCACGGGTTGCCGCGGCGATCGCTGACCTCGCTGCTGCGGCCGATCGTGCGTGTGCGTCAGGACATGCCCGCCGACCGGCTGCTCGCCATGCTCCGCGAGCAGCGGACGCACCAGGCGCTCGTCGTGGACGGTGACGGCAAGGTGATCGGGCTCATCACGCTCGAAGACGTCGTCGCGGAGCTGCTCGGCGGCGTGGCCGACGAGTTCAAGGCACCGAGGCGGCGGCCGGCGCGCCCGCGTGAAGAGGAGGCGCGATGATCGAGTTCGCCATCATCGCCGGCCTCATCGTGCTGAACGGCGTCTTCGTCGCGGCGGAGTTCGCGATCGTGGGCGCGCCGCGGGCGGCGATCGATGCGCGCGCCCGCCAGGGAAATCGGCTCGCACGGCTGGTCCAGAGCGTGCTCCACGATCCACGGAAACAGGATCGCTACATCGCAACGGCGCAGCTCGGCATCACGGTCGCCAGCCTCGGGCTGGGCATGTATGGCGAGCATGTGCTCGCCGAGGCCATTTACGAGGCGATCGGATCGCGTGCCGCGCCGGCGTGGCTGGTCTCGCACGGCGTCGCGAGCACACTGGCCATCGCGATCCTCACCTACTTCCACATCGTCGTTGGCGAGATGGTGCCCAAGTCACTCGCGCTGCAGAGCGCGGAACGGCTGGCGCTCTGGATTACGCCGCCGATGCTGTGGATGAAGAACCTTTTGTTCCCGTTCGTCGTCGCGCTCAACGGCCTCGGCAACCAGCTGCTGAAAATCTTCGGCGTGAACCGGCGCGCGCAGAATGCCGATCAGTACTACACGCCCGAAGAGCTCCAGCTGATCGTGCAGGAAAGCGAGGAGCTCGGCGCGCTGCGGTCCGAGTCGAGTCACATGCTCCAGGAGCTGTTCGAGTTCGGCGACCTGACCGCCGGCCAGGTGATGGTGCCGCGCGTGCGCATCTCCGGGCTGCAGGTCGGCATGACGACGGAGCGGATCAGGGAGGTGCTGCGGGTCACCGCGCACACGAGATACCCCGTGTATGAAAAAGACCTGGATCACATCCTCGGCATGGTTCATATCAAGGACCTGCTGCGGCTGCTCGTTCGCAACGAGATCCTCGCGCCCGGGCACGCGCGGCCGCTGCCGGTCGTGCCGGAGACCGCCGAGCTCGACGACGTGCTCGCGGTGATGCGCCACGATCGCACGCAGATGGCGGTTGTCATCGACGAGCACGGTGGCACGGCGGGTATCGTCACGCTCGAGGATCTGTTCGAAGAGGTCGTCGGGGACATCGAGGAAGGTCCAGGGGTCGGCTCACCGGTCTATCGCGACGGGCTCGGACGACTACGCGTGCCCGGCACGATGCGGGTGGACGAAGTCGGCCAGGAGTTCGACCTCGATCTCGAGCACGACGAGGTCGACAGCGTCAGCGGCCTGGTGCTCACCCTGCTCGGACGGCCGCCCGTCGTCGGCGACACGGTGCGCTATCACCGCCTGCAGTTCAACGTCACCGCCGTGAAGGGCCATGGCGTCGAGGAGGCCGCCGTGTGCCTCAGCGACGCGGATGCGGGCGGCGGACAGAACGCCGGAGCAGCGATCTGAGGACGCATCCCGCGGGCGGCGGAAGCATCAGATCTCACCGCGGGCGGCGGCAAGATCCAGCGACTCGTCGCTCGCTTCGACGAACTCTCCTTCCCATTTCGCGATGACGACGGTCGCGAGGCAGTTGCCGGTGACGTTGATCATCGTCCGTCCCATGTCCATCAGCTCGTCGACGCCGAGGATCAGCGTCACCCCTTCGAGCGGCAGCCCGTAGCTCGCGAGCGTGCCCGCGAGAATCACGAGCGAGGCGCGCGGCACGCCGGCGACCCCTTTGCTCGTGAGCATCAGGGTGAGCAGCATGGTCACCTGCTGTCCGACCGTCAGCTGAACACCTGCCGCCTGCGCCACGAACACCGCGGCGAGCGAGAGGTAGAGCGTTGATCCATCCAGGTTGAAGCTGTAACCGAGCGGCAGCACGAACGACACGATGCGCCGCGGCACGCCGAGCCGCTCGAGCACCTCCATCGCGCGCGGCAGCGCGGCCTCGCTCGACGTCGTCGAGAACGCGATGACAGCCGGCTCCTTCACCGCCTTCAGGAACTTGCGGATCGGCACGCGGAAGATCACCATGATGGGCAGGAACACGCCGACGATCAGGATTGCGAGTGCGAGATAGAGCGTGGCCACGAGCCACGCAAGGTTCCAGAGCACCCGCAGGCCGCCATGCCCCACGGTATAGGCGATTGCGGCGCCGACGCCAATCGGCGCATACCGCATGACGATGTTCGTGAGCTTGAACATCGTCTCCGCGAGTGCTTCGCACCAGACGACGACCGGCCGCCCTTTCTCGCCGATCATGCCGAGCGCGATCGCAAAGAAGATGCTGAAGATGACGATCTGCAGCACGTCTCCTTCCGCCATGGCGCGGATCACCGATTCCGGGACGATGTGCAGGAGAATCTGGTCCCAGGTCTGCGGCTTCGCCGTGATCTCGCTCGTCTGCCCCATCGGCAGGTTCACGCCGACCCCGGGCTTCATCACGTTGACGGTGATCAGACCGATGGCGAGCGCGAGCGTGGTGACGATCTCGAAGTACACGATGGCGCGAACGCCCATCCGGCCGACGATCTTGACGTGGCCGGCGCCGGCGATCCCGGCCACCAGCGTGGCAAAGATCAACGGGGCGATGACCATCTTGATCAGGCGCAGAAAGAGCTGGCTGAATGGCCGGAAGTACGCGGCCCATTCGGGATGTGTGACGCTGACGACCCAGCCGGCGACGATGCCGATGACGAGGCCGATGAAAATCTGCTGGGTGAGCGTGATGCCGCGCCGTGGCAGCGCCGGCGGGGGCGGTGTGGCCATTCAGTTCCAATATTATTAGACAGGGGCTTCGCCCCGCCCCTCGACTATGCTCGAGGCGCCCTGAGCCTGTCGAAGGACGCCGGGCCCCCAGCGCCCACGCACCGCCCGAACGCGCTCACGGGTTCGCGTCTTTTTCGGCGGCGTATCCGGAGGCCACAAACAACGTGCGGGCCGTGAGCTCTCGAGGGTTCAGGCCGGCCGCTTTGGCGAGGGCGCGTTGACGTGGTGGGAGCGTCGATGCGAAGCGCCACTCGTCGGCCCGGCCACCGTGCTCCTGGAATGCGGCCTCCCAGGTGCGCCACCACGGCGTGAGGCGGCGGGCGATCGGTTCGACGATGAGTACCGATGCGCCTTTCGTGCGCGCGTCGAGGAGGTGCGTCAGGAGCGCATCGCGGGCGGCGACCGTCAGCTCGTTGACCGTATACGCGGCCAGGATTGCCGTCGATCTCGAAGGAGCGACACGGACGCGCTGAACGTCCTTCTGCACCGCACGGCCGGGCACACCCAGCTGACGATACGTCCAGTTCGCCTCGGCCACTGCCCACGGGTGCCGATCCGTGCCGAAGACCGAGGCGCCCGAACGTTCGAGGGCCCAGGCAGCGCCCGCCGACCCGGTGCCGCAGCCGAGGTCGTGGATCTCTCGAAGGGCATCGGTGGGGACGGGCAGCGCGCGAACGATGTCACGCACGATGAAGAAGTGAACAGGCGCGTAAAAAAGTGCGAAGGCGGCTCGCTTCCCGGCGGTCGCGAGGGCGCCTCCTTCGCCGAGTTTTCCGCGGCGCTCCACGTAACAGGACGAGAG
>JBOGIX010000736.1:0-3798 GCA_050744685.1 Vicinamibacterales bacterium
GTGCTCGTCAACAACGCCTCCGAGCTCGGAGGCATTCGTGCGGTCACAGACGTGAACGTGGCGGTGCTCGAGCGGGTATTTCGGGTGAACGTTGTTGCCCCTGTCGCGCTACTGCAGCTGGCGCGGCCGCTGCTCGCCGAGCGCGGCGGGCTGGTCGTGAACGTGTCGAGCGATGCGGCACGAGGCGGCTATCCGGGATGGGGTGCATACGGCGCGACGAAGGCGGCGCTCGACCTGCTGTCGAAGACGCTCGATGCCGAACTGCGCGAGGCGGGGATCGCCGTGGTCAGCGTCGATCCTGGCGACATGCGCACGCGCATGCACCAGGAAGCGTTTCCTGGGGAGGACATCTCGGACCGTCCGCTCCCCGAGGTCACGATTCCGTTCTGGCACTGGCTGTTCGCCCAGGATGCACGGACGCTGGGCGGCAGGCGGCTGGCGGCGCAACAGGAGGAGGCGCGATGGCTGCAACCGGTGTGATTGCGTCGTTCGAGCTGCCCTCCCATCTCGAGGCAGCGGAGCCGCCCGAAGCCCGCGGCCTCGCGCGCGACGAGGTTCGACTCCTGGTTTCGGACATCGGGCGCGACGCGATCGAGCACGCTCGGTTTCGCGACCTGCCGCATTGGCTCGCGCCGGGCGACGTGCTGGTCGTCAACACCAGTGGCACATTGCCCGCCGCGGTGCCGGCCATCGCCGCCGACCACGAGGCGGCGACCACGGCGGCCGGGACCTCGCCGGGAAACGATTACGATGTGCACCTGTCGACTGAGCTCGGCGACGGCACCTGGATCGTCGAGCTCCGCCGGCCCGATGCCTTCGCGTCGAGTCCCTGCCGCGATGCTCATGCCGGCATGGAGCTCGAACTGCCAGGGGGCGCTCGCGCGAGGATGATTGCACCCTATCCGTCCACGCTCGTTCCTCATTCACCGTCGCGGTTGTGGAAGGCGCACGTCTCACTCACGGCGCCCACCGCCGAATATCTCAATCGACACGGGTTTCCCATCCGATACCGCTACGTGCCGGAGCCCTGGCCCATCGCGATGTATCAAACCGTGTTCGCCAACGAGCCGGGCAGCGCCGAAATGCCCTCGGCCGGCCGCCCCTTCACTCCTGAGCTCGTGGCGCGGCTCGTCTCGCGCGGCGTCCAGTTCGCGCCGCTGCTGCTCCACACCGGGGTGGCCAGCCTCGAGGATCACGAGCCTCCCTACGAGGAGTTCTATCGCGTCTCCCCCGAAACCGCTGCCATCGTCAACAATGCCCGCCGCTCCGGCCACCGCCTCGTCGCCATCGGCACGACCGTCGTCCGCGCGCTCGAGACCGTCACGACCGACGAGGGTACGACCCGGGCGGGAGAAGGCTGGACGAATTTGGTGATAGGCCTCGATCGTCCCTTGCGGTCGGTGAACTCCATCATCACCGGCCTGCACGAGCCGCACGCGACCCATCTCGCCCTCCTCGAGCGCGTCATCGACGCGGCCGCCCGCGCGCAGCCCACACCCCGTCCGCGCCCGCGCGAGCTCCAGCTGGAACACGCCTACCGCGAGGCGATGCGCGCAGGCTATTTGTGGCACGAGTTCGGGGATGCGCATTTAATCCTCGGGCCAGGATAGCCAGAGCCGAGGGTCAGCGAGAGACAAGAGAAGTGAGTAGGAAGAACGCGCTCACGGGTCGTGATGCAACGCGTAAGGGATCGGCGCGAAATGCTGATATTCCACTCGGCCCGCTTCGCAGCCTCCCGCGTCCGGCCTGGTGCCGGAAGCGGGAAGCGGGAAGCTGGAAGCTGATCAGAACCTGACTTTTACGCCGATCTGTACCTGACGCTCGGTCGTACCGCAGAGCGAGCACGACGGGTTCGACAGCATCGTCGAAATGGTACCCACCGCCGCGTTCCCGATGCTCGTGTTCGGGTTGCCGAACTGCGGGTGGTTGAGCAGGTTGAACGCCTCGATGCGGAGCTCGGTATCGAAGCGGCCGAACTTCGTGTTCTTGATGAGCGAGGCGTCGATGTTGAACGAGCCCGGGCCGCGGATGATGCCGCGTCCCGAGTCGCCGTAGGTGCCGGTCGTGTCCGCGGTCGGGACGAAGCAGGCGGTGTCGAACCAGCGTTCGATCGTCGGGTTGTCGAGGCGCCCGTCGCAGATCCGGTTCGGCCGGTTGCCCGTGCCGGTCGACTGTACGCCCTGCGCGGACGTGACCGTGAGCGGCAGCCCGCCGCGGAGCAGCATGATTCCGCTCAGCTGCCACCCGCCCCAGTATTGCTGGCGCCCCCACGGCAGCTCGTAGATCCAGCTGGACGACAGCGTGTGCGTGACGTCGTAGTCGGCCGGTCCGCGGTTGTACTGCGGATCGTAGACGTTGGTCAGCGTCACATTGCCATCGTTGTCGGAGTTCAGGTCGATCGCCTTGCCCCAGGTGTAGGAGTTCAGGAACGAGAAGTTGTTCGCAAACCGCCGCTGGAATTTCACGAGCAGCGCGTGGTAATCGAGCGTACCGCGGCTCTGGACCTGGCCGATGGTCCGAAGCGCCGGGGAGATCTGCGCGTACGGGCGGTTCACGTTCGCGTCGGTGACCCCGACGACCGGCCGTGCCTGGTTCGGATCCCCCTTGAGCAGCATCTGCCGGCCCTGCGAACCGGCGTACGCCACCTCCACCATGTAGTTGGTACCGAGCGACTGCTGGATGTTCAGGTTCCATTGCCGGGCGTAGGCGTCGCGGAAGCCGATGTCGAAGATCGATCGCGTCGATCCCGAGGCCGGGCGGCTCGGATCCACGCCGGGCGGCGGCGGAAGACCATCCCTGAGCAGGAGGTTGCTCCCGTAGGCCGTCGGCGACGGCGTCAGGGACGTGGACTGCAGGAAGGGCGGGTTCTGCGCCTTCGACGAGGACGTGCCACCCGGCGTGAAGTTCCAGAACACCCCGAAGCCGCCGCGGACGAGCGTCTTGCCGCTGCCCGTGACGTCGTAAGCGAAGCCGAAGCGCGGCCCGATGTCCCGCTTCGAATAGGTCTGCAGGTACCGTCCCACCTTCACGCCGGCAATCACCGCATCGTCCGAGGCAACCACGAACGTGCCGGTGGTCTCGTCGAAATTCGACTGGCGATTGTCGACCTCGGTCCACGGCGGATACACGTCCCATCGCAGGCCGAGGTTGAGCGTGAGGCGCTGCGTGGCGCGGAAATCGTCCTGGACGTAGAGCGCGTACTCAGGACGCTTCTCCGTGTACGTATTCGCGTCGAACAGATTGCGGTTCTTGGCGTTGACGAGGCCGAGCATGAAGCTGGCGACGTCGAAGCCGGTCGCGCTGTTGACGGTGCACCCCGGCCCGCGGCCGGCGCAGTTCGACGTCATGTTGTTGTTGAAGCTGAAGGCGCCGACGATGGTGTCGGCGTTGAGGATCTCGCGCGAGCGGAAGGTGATGCTGCCGCCGGACTTGATCGTGTGCCGGCCCTTGATCCAGGTGATGTTGTCGAAGATCTGGAAGTCGTTCTGGTTGGTGATGAGCGGCTGGTTGCCGTTGGCGCCCAGGTTCCGGATGTTCTGGAACGTCATCTGCGTCATCGCCGACGTCGCCGCGTTGAGGTTGATCCCCGGCAGTCCCACGGCTTCGGCGGGATTCGTGCCGTAGTCGATTGGCGTCATCAGGAACTTGACCGACGACCAGCCGAAGCGGAACTCGTTCAGCCAGTTCGCGCTGAGCGTGTGCGTATCGTTGAAGGCCAGGCTCTGTCCCTTGATATTGCCGTCACCCGCGCCGAAGGTCGCGCCGGCGTCACCGTGGGGCAGCGTCGCCGGCTGCAGC
>JBOGIX010000737.1:0-3961 GCA_050744685.1 Vicinamibacterales bacterium
GGCTCGAGCAGGCCATTCGGGAACGGGTCGGCGAGCGTGGCGACGAACGTCTGGCCGTTGTCGAGCGAAGACACCAGCGCAGTCGTGCGCGAATACCCGGTCTGGTTGACGGTGATGCGGTTCGGCCCGAGGACGTCGTAGAACAGGCCGTAGCCGCCGCGCACCGCCGTCTTCGGCTCGGGCTGCCACGAGAATCCGGCGCGGGGCATCACGTTGCCGAGGATGCGCTCCCAGGCGGCGTCCGGTCCGCCGGTGTCGGGATAGAGCACGCCGCCGCGCACCTGGAAGTCGGCGACCGGCACCTGCGGAATGGGGTTGCGCGCGTAGTTCGCCCGCACCTGGTCGGCGATCGGCAGCGGCGTGGTGAAATCGAAGCCGCTGATCATCCGATCCTCTTTCTCGGTCAGCGGCGTTTCGATCTCCCACCGCACGCCGAGGTTCAGCGTCAGGTTGTCGCGCACGCGCCAGTCGTTGTGCGCGTAAAGGCCGAGCACGCTGCTGCGCTCGTTGTACTCGGCGGCACGGCTCATCGATCCGCCGGTGGGCAGGCCGAGCAGGAACGATGCGAAGTCCTGACCGCGCGGCGCCGCGGCGGAGTTGTCGAGCGGACCGCGGGTCCAGGTGTTGCCGAAGTTGATCGTCGGCGAGACGGCCGTGGGAAACCGGCTCGAGTTCTCGACGTAGCGGCGGTACTCCGTGCCGAACTTCATGTTGTGGTTGCCGACCAGCCAGATCAGGCTGCCGGTCGCGTTGTAGACGTCGGTCGTGAAGAAGCCGTCGCCCGATTCCCACCCGCTCAGGTCCTCATAGCCATCGAACGCGACATTGGGGAACGTGGCCGCCTCGGCCGGCACCAGCGAGACGAGTGAGCTGGAGAAGCCGAGCGTGGAGAGATCGAAGCCCCGACTGCGCCGGCGCTCCGGGAACAACTGCCGCGTGAACCCGGCGCGCACGTTCATCAGCAGGTTGTTCTTGATCGTGTAGGCATCATCGATGGCGAACACCCGGTTCTTGCGGTTGAGAAAGATGCCGGTGGCCAGGTTGTCGAACCGGTCGTTCTTCTCCTCTTCCCAGAAGTCCCAGCTGAAGCGTCCATAGATGCGATGGCGATCCGACAGGTTGTGATCGATTCGCGTTGTCGCGGTGTAGTACGTCTCGAATGCGACCGCGGTGGGATTGGTGTAGTTGTTGGCGCCGTCGGCCGTGCCCTGCTGATTCGGCAGCGGATAGAAGCCGAGAATCTCGCGCGCGACGGGGCTGATGCGGTTCTGCGGAATGACGTTCCCCGGGAACGGGTCGCGTATGAACCGGCCGGCCTGGGTCGGATGCGGGCGCGTCGTCGCTGGATCGTAAATCTGATATTGCGAACCGAGCGCAAGCAGCTCAGAGAAGTCGCCGTTGCGCATACGCTCGGTGGGCACGGTCAGCGTGGTCGGCTGCGGCACCTCGAAGGGATTGGCCTCGACGTTGGCAAAATAAAACGTGCGGCTGCGCGCGATCGGTCCGCCGACGGCGGCGCCGAACCGATTGTCCTTGTAGTCGCGCTTGGCGCGTCCGGCCTTCGCGTCGAAGTAGTTGTTCGCGTCGAGCTTCGACCCACGGAACCACTCGTAGACCTGCCCGCGCAGATCGTTGGTGCCGCTCTTGGTCACGACGTTGACCGTCGCGCCCATGGCGTTGCCGACGGCCGCATCGTAGGTCGAGGTCTGGATCTTGAACTCTTCGACCGCGGCCGAGGGCGGGCTGTAGGCGACGCGATCCGCCGCGACGTTGGCCACGCCGTCGATGGTGAAGTCGTTGCGCTTCTCGCCGGAGCCGTCGCTCGACCACTGCGAGAGGCCGTTGTTGAACGCGGCCTTGCGCGAGCGGAGGTCGGTCGTGTTCTGCACGCCTGGCGCGAGGATGACGAGCTCGACGGCGGTCCCTTCGCGAATCGGCAGTTCCGAAATGCGCCGCGCGTCCACGACCTGGCCGAGACCGGCGCCGGATGTGTCGACCACCGCGCCCGTGGCGCTGACGGTCACCTCGTCGGTCAGGCCGCCCGGCTGCAGCGTCGCGTCGACGGTGATCACGTCGGCCACGTGGAGCTGGACCTTCTGGCTGAGAAACTTCGCGAAGCCCTGGAGCGTCACGGTCACCTGGTACACGCCGGGAATGAGGAACGGCACCCGATAGTTCCCTTCCTCATTGGTCGTCGTCGGTGTGGTCACGCCGGTGGCGAGGTTGGACACCTCGACGGTGGCGCCGGGGACGACGCCGCCGCTGGCGTCGGAGACGCGCCCCTGGAGGGTGCCGCGAGCTTCCTGCGCTCGCAACGGGAGCGCGGTCAGCAGGATCACGGACGAAAGCGCGACGATCCACGCTCGCATGTAACCCCCTTGCCCTGTCAGTGTTGAGCTGTGCATGTGTGTGATGAGAGATGGGTGCAGGTGAACAGGCATACGGACTGCCGAACGCACAATTCTACTCAACACATCGGGAAGCGTTCCAGTTCACGCTGTCACGCTGCGATCGTACCCAAGAGCAAAAAGGAGCAGGGGAGGAGGAGAGCTCCCCTCCTCCTTTTACGCTCTCGGTACGATTGCAGCGTGACAGTGAAGGACGCTCATCGAGACGGGAGCGCCGCACTGTGCTGCGCGCGGGCGGCTGGTATTGACAGGAACTCGGCGTCGGCCGAACGCGTCGATTCCTGGCGCAGCTCGCGCAGCACTCGTTCCTTTTCGTGGCGGAACGGGTTGCGGTGACGGCGGAGCTCGGCCACCCACTGCGCGCGCCGGGCGAGCAGCAGGGTCGAGCGACGGCCCTGGCCGCGCGCGAGGTATTCCTCGAATGCCGACAGCGCCGCGGCGCCATCGCCTGACAGTGCCAGTGCGACGCCCAGGCTGTCGCGATAGCCGAAACTCACGTCCGCGTCCGCCAGATCGACGGCCATGCGGCAGGCGGGCAGGATGTCTGCGGCGAAATCGCGGATCGCCCCCTGCCAGCACACGTCGTTGTTGATGCGCGCCTGCTCGTTCGCATCGCGTCCGGCGGCGCTCGCCCCTGCGACAGCGGCGCGAAACAGCGCGCGCGCCTCGGCGCGGTTGCCGGCATCCGCCTGCGCAATGGCGGCGGTGACCAGCCGCGTCGGGTTCCCGGACGCGAGCGTGCGCGTCCAGCGAAACGCCTCCCGCGCCGCCTTCGCGTTCCCATCGCGTGCATGGATGATCTGCAGCTTGAGCAGCTCGCCGGGGTCGAGCGGGATCCCGGGACATGGCGACTCGTACCGTTCGGTGCCGAAGTAGGTTTCCCATTCTTCGGCGGTCAGCGGCCGGCGGAGCTTGCTGCACGCCTCGTCGATCAGTGAGGCGCGAGGGCGATTCGCATCCGGCGGATCGGTCGTCGTCCATAGCGCAACTGCGCCGCTCGCGTCGGCCGTCAACAGGCTGTGCCCGCTGACAGGGCCGGCGACGGACCGAAACGTGAGGGCCTGGACCGCGCCGTCGAAGAAGAGCTTGCCGCTCTCGTTCCACTCCCAGCCCGTCTCGTTGCCGGTCCAGATGCGGACGGACCTGTCGGCGCTGCTGACCGCAAGTCGCCGGTTGTCGCCGCTGAACGCCAGGTGCTCGGCGGCGGCCGGCAGCGCCAGCGTGCGCTTGCGGTGCGTGCGCTCCGCGGCCGAGACCGCGGTCAGGAGGATCGTGACGCGTCCGGAACTCCCTGCGGTCACGACGAGCTTCTCGTCCGGACTGAAGAGGATCTCGGAGACACGCTGCCCGGGCGCGTCGACCGCTTCCCGCGCGACGGGCTCGAGCGTCCGTGTGGGCTGTCCATCAGACTTGAGGCGCCAGAGCAGGACCTCGCCACCAGCAGACGCAGCGAGGTACGTGCCCTTCGGACTGAGTGCAAGCGCGCCGATCGACGGCTCCGACAACGGATGCGCGATTTCGGCGCCTACGCCTCGGTCGGCGGTCACGTGCCA
>JBOGIX010000738.1:0-2704 GCA_050744685.1 Vicinamibacterales bacterium
GTCGCGGCAGATTCCTCGCCAGCCACGAGCAGGTCGAGGTCGCGCGAGATCGCGAGCAGGATGGCGATGCCGACCACGGCAAACGGCAGCACGTGGATGACGGGAAGGAAGCCGACGACCTCGAGGCCGCCAAGCAACCAGCGGCCGATCCGAAACGACGTCGTGACGTCGCCAATGTATTGAATCGCGAGGATCACGCTCGTAAAGAAAAAGCTGATGGCGACGCCTGCCAGCAGCAGCGTCGACGACGAGAAGCCGTACGTGGCGCGGGCCACGGCATACACGAGCCCGATCGCCAGGAAGGCGCCGGCGAGTGCCGCGAAGGCAGATCCGGGAATGCCCGCGAGGCTCGCGGTGATGCCGAGGTGAACGTAGATCGCCGCGCCCAGCGACGCGCCGGCGGATACGCCGAGGGTGTACGGCGTCGCGAGCGCGTTTCGAAACAGCGCCTGAAATGCCATGCCGGCTGTGGCGAGCGCCGCCCCGGCCAGAAAACCGAGGGTGACGCGCGGAATTCGCACCTCGCTCAGGATGCGTGCCTCAACCGGGTCGTCTGGCAGCAGCGATGACACTGCGCCGCGCGGCCCGAGCGCCACGGCGCCGGCGACGGTGATCATGGCGACGGTCGGCAGCCAGGCGTGCCTCAGCACGAGGATCACTGGCCTCCCGCCTTCACCCACATCACCACGGACCAGCGTCCTTGCAGGCCACGGGTCGGACGCGCGCGATGCGGAATGAACCGGTCGAGCAGCAGCACATCACCCGATCGCATCGGCACGACGCGCGGTACGACGCCCGGCAGCGCTTCTTCCGGGATTCCGAAGTGGCCATCGTCGCCAGCTTCATGGGGCAACGGGGTGTCCCACGCGCCCGGAAGCACTTCGAGCGCGCCGCTGTGCTCGTCAACGTCCGACAACGGAATCCAGCAGGCAATCCGCACGGTGGCGCAACCGGTGCCCGATCGTGGCCGCGGCACGTCCTGGTGCCACGGACTGATTCGCGACCTGAATGCGGGTATTGCCGCGCGGGTGCGAATCACGTGCCCGGTCGGGACCTCCGGGGCCAGCAGCGTGACGATCGATTCGCTCAGCGACGGATGTGTGGCGATCGCGGCCAGGCGCGGATCCCGCTGCGCATCGGCCATGACCACCTGCAGCAGCGCCGAGGCATAGGCGCGGTCTTCCCTTGCGACGCGCTCGATTCGCTCTTCGATCGGCGCCGACGGCTGACTTGCCGCGAATGGCGTCAGCATGACGCGGGCAACGCGGTCGATGCTGTCGGCGATGGCCTCCCGGAGGCTGGCGGTCTCTTCCTGCGTGAAGATCGCGGGTAGCACCGTGAATCCGTCCTCAAGCGCAGCACTCATCGTTCACCTCTGATTGATCGCGCGATGGTCTCAGTGAGGCCCGCGAATCTGGGACCTGGCACCGACAGGAATTCACCGGTAAAGACGTAGACGCGGCCGTTCCTGACCGCCCGCACGGCATCGAGACGACTCCATTGGCGGCGTAGCGCCGTTGCGTCGCTGCCGCCGGACGAGAACTCGATGATCACGTCGGGGTCGAGACGCATGACCGCCTCGGCCGACAGTGTGGGATAGGCGATGGCGGGAGACGCCAGCACGTTGACGCCGCCCGCCCGGGTGATCAGGTCGTCGTGGATCGTTCCCGGCGCCGCGGCTGTCAGCCGGCGGAAGTCTTCGGCGCGGCCGAAACAGATGAGGACGCGAGGCCTGGCGCTTGCACCCAAGCGCTTCGCTCCGGCCAGCGTCTGCCGGAGCGCGTCCGCCGCCTGCCTCGCGTGCGCGGCCGTCCCGCACCGTTCGCCGACCTGCTCGATGCTGCGAACGATGCCATCGAGGCTGCGATGGTCGAGCCGCAAAATCGGGATGCCCAGTGCGCGGATCCTCGGCTCGACATCGGCGTGTTCAGCGAGGGTGACGACAAGATCCGGCTGCAGCGCGACCAGCGCCTCGTAACTTGGCGTGAGGTAGCCGCCCACCTTCGGAAGCGCCAGCACGTCGTGTGGGAACTGGCAATAACTCGTCACGCCGACGACGCGAGGGCCGGCGCCGGCATCGAAGAGCACCTCGGTCGCGCTCGGGGCGAGCGAGACGATGCGCTGTGGCAAGTCTTCAGTCGCGGTCGGCGTCGAGGCGGCTGCCCATACGAGCGCGACCAGCAGGAGATGCTTCAAAACGTCACCCCCAGGCCGCCGCGGGCGATGCGGCCAGCCGTGCCGAATCCCTGGACGAAGTAGCCGCGGTCGAACACGTTCTCGACCGTGCCGAAAAGCCGGACGCCGGCGCGGCGGATCGGGATCCGATAGCTTCCGGCGAGATCCCCCCTCGTTACGCCGGCGAACCGATATGCTCGCGAACCGAAGCTGACCGGGTCGAACAACGTCACGTAGTGGTCGCCCGCCGCCGACAGCTCGAACGAGAGCTGCAGCGGGCCGAGCAAGTGTGTGACGAGCGTTGAAAACTGATGCGCTGAGATGGCCGACGCGCGGGGAAGGCCATCGCGGTTGCCGGCCGGAGGCGGCGCGTCGACGAACGTGTAGGCCGCGCTGACCTGCAGCGTGCGATGCGGCTGAAGCCGCGTGCTGAGCTCCACGCCGCGCGTGTTGCGGCCGTCCGCGCTCCGATAGCCCGACGATCGGCCGAACGGATCGGTGGCGCGATCGAGCGATTGGAATGAGATCA
>JBOGIX010000739.1:0-2776 GCA_050744685.1 Vicinamibacterales bacterium
GGTCGGCGTGGTCGGGCTGATCACGCCGTGGAACTTTCCAATCGCCATTCCCGCGTGGAAGATCGCGCCGGCGCTGGCATTCGGCAATACCGTCGTGTTCAAGCCGGCGCAGTGGACGCCGGGCTGCGCATGGGCCCTCGCCGAGCTGATTGCCGCAGCCGGCCTGCCCGCCGGCGTGTTCAACCTCGTGATGGGATCCGGCTCGGTGGTCGGCGATCGGCTGGTGAATCATCCTGACGTGGCCGCGCTGAGCTTTACCGGATCGATGGAAACGGGGCGCGACATCGCCCGCAAGGCGGTCTCCCGCATGGCGAAGTTCCAGCTCGAGATGGGCAGCAAGAACCCGCTGGTCGTGCTGGACGATGCCGATCTCGGGACGGCGGTGAACGTGGCGGTGCAGGGGGCGTATTTTTCGACCGGCCAGCGATGCACGGCGTCGTCGCGGCTGATCGTGACCGAAGGCATCCACGACCGTTTCGTGGCGGCGCTCACCGAGCGCCTCGGCTCGCTGCGCGTCGACAACGCGCTGACGCCGGGCACCGAGATGGGGCCCGTCGTGGAACAGCCGCAGCTCGACACCGATCTCGAGTACATCGGCGTGGGACAGAAAGAGGGGGCGAAGGTCGCCTACGGCGGCGATCGCCTGAAGCGGGGCACGGATGGCTACTACCTCGCGCCGACGCTGTTCGTCGAGGCCACCAATGCCATGCGTATTTCGAGGGAAGAGATCTTCGGACCCGTCGCCTGCGTGATCCGCGCGAAGGACTACGACGAAGCGCTCGCCACGGCCAACGACACCGAAACCGGCCTCTCCTCGGGCATGGTCACCTCGTCACTCAAACACGCCTCGCACTTCCAGCGGCACGCGCAGGCGGGGATGGTGATGGTCAACCTGCCGACCGCGGGCGTCGATTACCACGTGCCGTTCGGCGGGAGGAAGGCGTCGAGCTACGGCCCGCGCGAGCAGGGCGCGTACGCCAAGGAGTTCTACACGACCGTCAAAACCACGTACATCGCGCCGTGAACCACGGAACAAGATCAACAGGAGCAGGGGAGCAGGGGAGTTGAGAGGAGACACAACAATGTTTCGCTTTTATCTTAGCAACTTTCTGAGCTCCCCTGACCTCCCTTGCTCCCCTACTCCTGTTGCATTTGTACGCGAACAGCGATTTAGAACTTACGCGTCCACTCCCTCGGCCATCGCTCCACCACGACTTTCTGCTGCGTGAAGAACTCGACGGCGTCGCGGCCCTGGCCGTGCAGGTCGCCGAAGAAGCTTTCGCGCGCGCCGCTGAACGGGAAGAAGGCCATGGGCGCGGCCACGCCGACGTTGATGCCGACGTTGCCCACTTCCGCCTCGTAGCGGAACTTCCGGGCGTGGCCGCCGCTCGTCGTGAACAGGCAGGCCTGGTTGCCATATGCTCCGGAGTTCACGAGCGCGATCGCCTGATCGATGTCCTGCACGTGATGCACCGAGAGGACCGGGCCGAAGATTTCCGTGCGGGCGATCTCGCTCTCGAGCGGCAGGCCTTCGAGCACGGTCGGGGCCACGAAGTGCCCGCGCTTGTACTTCGGGATATCGGGATTGCGGCCGTCGACGACCGGGCGGGCGCCGTCGCGGATCGCCTGATCGATCAAGTGCTCGATGCGCGTTCGGCTCTCTGCGCTGATCACCGGCCCCATCTGGACGCCATCGTCCAGGCCGTATCCCGTGACGCGGGTGGCGGCGCGCTGCTGGATGGCGTCGGTGAAGGTCCTCGACGCCTCGCCGACGGCGACGGCAAAGGACGAAGCGAGACAGCGCTGGCCGGCGCAGCCGAAGGCGCTGTCGGCGATGATGTCGGAGGCAGCGCCCATGTCCGCATCCGGCATGACGACGACGGGGTTCTTGGCGCCACCCTGGCACTGGACGCGCTTGCCGCTGGCGGCACCGCGCGAGTAGACGTGCCGCGCGACCGCGCTCGAGCCGACGAAGCTGACCGCGCGAATGGTCGGATGATCGAGGATGGCGTCCACGACCTCGCGTCCGCCGTTGACGAGGTTCACGACACCTGCGGGAAGGTGCAAGGCGTCGAGCAGCCGAAAGACCTTCTGCATGGTCAGCGGCACGCGTTCGGATGGCTTGATCACGACCGTGTTGCCGCAGGCCATCGCGTAAGGCAGGAACCAGAACGGGATCATGCCCGGGAAGTTGAACGGCGCGATGATCGCGCACACGCCGAGCGGCTGGCGGATCATCATCTCGTCGATGCCCGAGGCGATGTCTTCCGAGTTGTAGCCCTGGCTCAGGATCGGCGTGCCGCAGGCGACCTCGACGTTCTCGACGGCGCGCCGCATTTCGCCGCGCGATTCCACCAGCGTCTTGCCCGCCTCGATCGTGATGGTGCGCGCGAGATCCTCGAAGTTGTCCTCGAGCAGCGTCTTCAGGCGGAAGAGGAACTGCACGCGGTCCGTTGCCGGCACGCGGCGCCACGCCGGAAACGCGCGAGCGGCGGCCTGCGCCGCCTGATCGACTTCGGCCGCAGGCGAGAGCGGAGTGCGGCCGAGCTCTTCGCCGGTGGCCGGATTGACGACCGGCAATGTTTCAGTGGCCGCGGAATCGCGCCATTGTCCTTCTATGTAGTTGTGCACCGTGAAACCTCGTTCAAGAATAGTTCGACGGACCAGGAGCTCTCTGAGATCACGCCGACAGCCGTTTGCTCCGGCAAGCTACCGCTGGCGTGGAAAAACGCGCCTTCCGCCCGGTGTTTCGCGACCCGCGGCGGGTCCCCAACCC
>JBOGIX010000740.1:0-5101 GCA_050744685.1 Vicinamibacterales bacterium
CTCTGGAACTCGTGCAGCTGAGGATTGTCGGATCCCAGCGTTCCGCTGACTCGCTCGACCGCCACGCGGTACACGCGCGGCGTCTGGCGGGGATTGATCGGCAGCTCGTGCTCGACGTACTTCAGCGCCATCGCGCCGTCGCGGAAGGCCAGCTGCAGCTCGCCGCGCTCGAGGACCTGCCCGTACTGGTCGCCCAGAATCGGCAGCAGCAGTTTCGCGTGCAGCTCCGCCTTGACCGGCGTCCAGTCCACGTCGAAGAACTTCGCGGCTGGCGAGCTCGGGCCGTTTTCCAGCACGTCGTTCCACCAGGCGTTGTCGCCCGTGCCGATGCCCATGTGATTCGGGACGAAGTCGACGACGTGCCCCAGGCCGCTGGCCTTGACTGCCGCGATGAACGCGCCGTGCGCCACCGCGCCGCCGAGCTCAGGGTTGATCTCGTTGTGGTTGGAGACGTCGTACCCGTGGGTGCTTCCGGGGGATGCGGAAAAGTACGGTGATGTGTAGACCGCGCCGATGCCGAGGCGTGCAAGGTAGCCCGTGACGTCTCGGGCGGCGGTCAGCGGGAACGCGCCGTGGACCTGCAGGCGGTAGCTGCTGACCGGCACGTAGCGGGGACGGTCATGATGGCTCATGCGACAAGAGAGGTCACGTGTGTCCAGTAGCTCTCAGCTTCAGCGATCAGCACAATCATCGCCGAATACGGGAAGCCGATGGCGGAAGGCTGATAGCGTCGCGGAATTCAGTTCGATTCACGTGAATTCCGGGTCAGCTTGAGAATCACCGCGCCCGGGCGATGAAAGTGAATGGTCGTGCGTCCGGGGCGGGCATCGATGTGCGGCGGCAACGCATCGGGCGCGAAGCGGACGTCTTCAGTACTCAGGACGAGCTCGCCCGCGCTGCCGGTGACGACTTCGGCGAACGCTTCGCCGCCGGACAAATGGGTCACGACCGCGAACCTGTCGGCGCCACCTTCGCGGTACATCACGAGCGTACCGCCCGCGACGGCCGAGGCATCGCCCGTGACGTCAGCTGCCGCGGCGAGCGCTGGATGGGCCTGACGCAGCCGGAGCAGCTCCGTGTAGAGCGCAAGTGTTGCCGCATGGACGCCACGCTCGCGCTCGTCCCAGTTGAGCCGGCTCGCCTCGAATGTGGAAAGCGCCTGAGGATCGGGAATCGCCCGGCGCCTGACCGGATCGCTGAACGCGGGGAAATGCCGGAACTCGTGACGGCGGCCTTCGGTCACGAGCGTGCCCAGCTCCGGCTCGAGATCCGTGAAGTATTGAAACGGGCTGCTGGCCGACCATTCCTGACCCATGAACAGCAGCGGGGTCATGGGCGCCGTCAGCAGCACGACGCTCGCGGCACGCCACGCGGAGTGCTCGACCATGTGGTGCAGACGATCGCCCAGAGCGCGGTTGCCGATCTGATCGTGGTTCTGCACACAGACGACGAACTTGTGCATGGGCACGTGCGACGCGTCGGTCCCACGGCACGCGTTCATGTGCCGCGAGTGCTGACCGGCGAACATCCAGCCCTGGCGGATGGTGAGCGCGAGCTCCTCGCAGGAGCCGTCGAAGTCTTCATAGTAGCCGTGCTGGTCCCCCGCGAGGTGCCTCCGGACGATGTGATGGAAGTCGTCGGCCCAGACGCCGTCGAGGCCCCAGCCGCCGCGGTCGCGCGGCTCGACGAGCTTCGTGAGGTTCCGGTGGTCTTCGGCGTAGATCGCAACCGGCCACTCGGCCGCGTCTCGAACGGCATCGACCAGCTCCGCGACCACATGTGTGGGACTCGTATCGATGAGCGCGTGCGTGGCATCGAGACGGAGGCCGTCCAACCTGTACTCACGGATCCAGTGCACGGCATTGTCGATGATGAAGCCGCGAACGAGGTTCGACCCGGGGCCGTCGAGGTTCACGGCGTCTCCCCAGGGTGTCGAGTAGCGTTTCGTCATGTACTCGGGATGGAACTGCGAGATATACGCGCCTTCCGGTCCGAGGTGGTTGTAGACCACGTCCAGAATCACTGCGATCTCCTGCTCGTGCGCCGCGTCCACGAGCGCGCGCAACTCGTCGGGAGATCCGTAGACGCGCGACGGCGCGAACAGACACGCTCCGTCGTAGCCCCAGTTGCGGGAGCCCGCGAAGTCTGCAACCGGCATCAACTCGATCGCGGTCACCCCCAGCTCGCGCAGGTCGGCCAGACGCTCCCGCGCAGCGGAAAATGTCCCGCCCTCGGTGAACGTGCCCACGTGGAGCTCGTAGAGGACGAGCTCGTGGGGGCGCCGGCCGCGCCACTGCGGATGGCGCCAGCGATAGCCGTCGGGATCGACGATCGCGGAGGGCCCGTGCACGCCATCGGGCTGGAACCGCGAGGCCGGGTCGGGGCGCGCGTCCGAGCCGTCCAGGCTGTAGACATACCGATCGCCCGCGCCCGCATGTTTCACGAAAAACTCGGCCACGCCGTCCGGGGACCGCACGGGCCTGTGCGTCCCCGCCGCCGGTCCCGTCAGAAGATGCAGGCGCACGTCGCGCGTGGCCGCCGCGAGCACGCGGAACCGTACGCCTCCTCCTTCCGGAACTGCGCCGAATCGGATGTTCAATACCTGATCCCCAACTAATCCCTAGTCCCGAATCCCTGATCCCGAATCCCCAATCCTGAGAATATCGACGATCCCTGCGAGGGGGATGCGCAGCCAGTCCGGGCGGTTGTTCAGCTCGTAGTTCAGTTCGTAGAGGGCCTTGTCGAGCAGAAAGAGCTGCAGCAGCGAGTCGCGCTGCGATGGCGCGGACGGGATGAACATCGCTCCGCCGGCAGCGGCAAGATACCCCTTGAGAAACGCCGCGCTGGCCCACGTCTGCCAGACGCGGGCCCAGGGCTCCAGTTGCGCGAACTGTCCCGGCCGCGTGGAGGCATGCGCAAACAAGCCGGCGTATGCGGCGTAGCTGAACGAGCGGAGCATGCCAGCCACGTCCTTGAGCGGCGATTGCTTCTGCCGTCGCTGTTCGAGCGGTCGTGCAGGCTCTCCCTCGAAGTCGAGAATGAAGAAATCACCTTCGGCCCAGAGTACCTGACCCAGATGGTAATCACCATGCACCCGGGTCTTCGACGCCGTGAACTCGAGCGACGGCGCGGCCTTGATTCGATCGATCAGGCGTTCCTCGGAAGCGATCACCGCGCGCGCCTGCGCCGCCACATCGTCGGGAACCTTGCGCGCGGAGGTTGAGGATCCGGCAAGGGCTTTCAGCGCATCGAGCGCCCGGCGCGCCTGGACCGCGGCATCCGCCGAGACAGCCATGAGATCCTCTTTCGAGAACGGTTCGGGTGCGAACGCCTCCCGGCTCGAATCGCTGGCGAGGGCGAGGTGGACTTCCGCGGTTCGTCGCCCGAGCGTCTCCGCCGTGCCGTAGTAGCCGCTGATCGCGTCGCGGATCGCGGCAACCGGAGCGGCCTCGGCCATCTCGGCGAACGTACGCGGGAGACGATCGGCCGGCACGGGCCGTCCCTCGACCATCTCGAAAAAGCGGCTGACTTCGTCGGTCGCATGACGCCAGCCGTCCGCCTGGCTTTCGACGAACTGCTGCATCATCGCAAGCGTCGCCGATTTTTCGGCGGTCGGCCGGTACTCGAACGCACCGGCGACCGCGGGCACTCGTGGAAAGTGGATCTCCTCGGTCAGCTGCCGGCCGATTTCGTAGTCCGGGTTGATGCCCGGCTGCAGCCGGCGGAACAGCTTCAGAATCAGCCGGTCGCCGTAGACGATCGACGTATTGCTCTGTTCGGCGGACAGCCGGGAGATCCGGAAGTCCTCGCTGCCCCGGGCCTGCGCGAACGCTGCCGTCTGTTCGCCCACGACCGCGCCGCGCCGCGTGCGGACCTCCTCCTGGTGTTCCAGCGCATCGAGCAGCGTGCGCGCGAAGCGATCGTCGAGCCAGGCGTCGAACAGCACGCCCTTGCGGGCGCCGGTGACGCGGGCCAGCACGGCATGCGGCGACCGCTCTTCGACGCCCTTGGCGTCCGCGGCCGCGCAGATCGCGAGCGGCAGGAAATACGTTTCGCGCTCCCCGTCGTCGAACTGCACTTCGACAATCGTCAGAAAGAGCGGATGCGGTCCGCGGCGGAGCAGCCCCCAGTCGACGAAACGCGCCGTACGCAGCGTTCGCGCCTTGCCGCCGAACCAGCGCTGGCGGAGCAGGAACGAGCCGAGGAGATCGCGCTCGAGGAGCGTCCGGACATTGCCGTCGAGCAGCGTGTCCCACGCAGCGCCCACGAAGAGCGCCGGCGCGTCCCCGAGCCTGACGGTCTCGTGCGGCACCCGCGCGGTGATTGGTGCCGGAGACTGCTGCAGCCGGAACCAGTAGAACGCATACCCGGGCAGGGTCAGGAAGTACGGCAGCTCGCCGATCGGCGGGAACTCGGTCAGCCCGAGCATCTCCACCGGCGTCATGCCCTTGTATCGCGAGAGGTCGAGCTCGAGGGGCTGCACCGACCGCGCGAGGTTGGCCACGCACAGGATCGTGTCTTCCTCGTGCTTCCGCACGTAGCCGAGCACCTTGCGGTTCTCGGCGGGCAGGAACTCGATCGTGCCGCGGCCAAAGACCTTGAACTGCTTGCGCAGGCCGATCATGCGCTTCATCCAGTTCAGGAGCGAGTAGGGCGACCGTTCCTGCGCCTCGACGTTGAGCGCCTGAAATCCGTAGACCGGATCCATGATGGGCGGCGCATACAACCGGGCCGGGTCCGTGCGGGAGAACCCGGCGTTGCGGTCGCCGCTCCACTGCATGGGAGTGCGCACGCCGTTGCGGTCGCCCAGATAATAATTGTCGCCCATGCCGATCTCGTCGCCGTAATAGAGGATCGGTGTGCCCGGCAACGACAGCAACAGCACGTTCATCAGCTCGATCTTGCGGCGGTTGTTGCCCATCAGCGGCGCGAGGCGGCGGCGGATGCCGAGGTTGATGCGGGCCTTGGCATCGACAGCATACGTGCGATACATGTAATCGCGCTCTTCATCGGTAACCATCTCGAGCGTCAGCTCATCGTGGTTACGGAGGAACGTCGCCCATTGACATGAGGCGGGCAGCAGCTGCGTCTGCTCCAGGAT
>JBOGIX010000741.1:0-3083 GCA_050744685.1 Vicinamibacterales bacterium
CGCCTGGTACGCGCGGCCCGCGCGCCAGTTCGCGATCGCGCGCGGATACTTTCCGTAGCCGGCCAGCAGCTCGTCGCTGCCTTCGCCCGTGAGGACCACCTTGACGTGCGTGCGGGCGAGCGCCGACACGAAATAGAGCGGCACACTGGACGGGTGCGCGATCGGCTCGTCCTCGTGCCAGATCAGGCGTGGCAGCGCGCCGAAGAAATCCCGATCGTCGATGACGATCTCGTGCGAGTCTGCGTGGATGGCCGTGGCGACCTGCCGCGCGTAGTCGAGCTCGCTGAACGCCCGCTGCTTGAACGCCACCGAGAAGGTCTGCAGCGGCCGATCGATCATGCGCGACATCAGTGCCGCAATCGCGCTGCTGTCGAGGCCCCCGGAAAGAAACAGGCCGAGCGGCACATCCGACATGAGCCGGATGCGGACTGACTCTTCGAGGAGCTCGCGGAACCGCTCGACCAGCTCGCGGTCGGACCGCCGCGTGAGGCTCTCGTCGTGCCGGCCCGCGGGAATGTCCCAGTACTGCCGGATCGCAATCCCGCCATCCTCGGAGACGAGCGTATGGCCCGGGAGCAGGCGGTAAATGCCCTTGAACAGGGTTTCCGAGCCCGAGAGATAGCGTGTGCTCAGCAGCTCCGGCAGCATGCGCTCGTCCGCTTCGGCCCGCACGTATCCGCTCTGCAGAATGGACTTGATCTCGGAGCCGAACAGCAGCCGGTCTCCGGCGCGCGTCCAATACAGCGGCTTGACCCCGAGGCGATCCCGCGCAAGCAGCAGACGCCGCCTGGGGCCGTCCCAGATAGCGAACGCGAACATTCCGCGCAGCCTGTCCACGCAGGCGTCGCCCCACTCCTCGTAGGCGTGAACGATGGTCTCGGTGTCGGACCTGGTCCGGTAGACGTGCCCGGCGGACTCGAGCGCACGACGCACGTCCGCGTGGTTGTAGATCTCCCCGTTGAACGCGATCCAGACCGTTCCGTCCTCGTTGCCGAGCGGCTGATGGCCGGCAGCGAGGTCCACGATGCTCAGCCGTCGATGGGCGAGCGCGGCCTGTCCATCGACGAAGAGCCCGGCATCATCCGGACCGCGATGTGCCATCACATCGCGCATCAGCGCCACCCGCCTCTCGTCGTCGGCGTGAAGCCGATCCGAAGCGACTATCCCCGCGATTCCACACATGTCGTCAGATTCCGTCCTCAGCCTGCAGTCGCGGCCGCCGGGGCGAGCCGCGTCGTCGTGGTGTCGGTTGTCGAGCGCGCCGGTGCCGCCATGGCTTCACGAGACGCCGGTCCCTTGTCGATGAACTCCCTGAACCAGAGCTCGAGCATGACGAGCTGCCAGAGCCGGTGCTCGTGGGCGGACCGTCCGGCGCGGTGCTCGTTCCACAGACGGCTGACTTCGGTCATGTTGAAGAGGCCGCGCTCGCGCAACCGGCCATCGTGGAGAAGGGCGGTTGTCATCGAGGCGAGGGGACCGCGCAGCCAGTCGCCGATGGGCGCGGCGAAGCCGCTCTTCTTTCGTTCGGTAATCGTGGAAGGCACGTGTCGATCGAGCACGCGGCGAAGCAGGTACTTGCTCCTCCCGTTTTTCAGCTTGAGCGACATGGGAACGCCGGCGGCGAACTCGAGGAGCTTGTGATCGAGCAGCGGCTCGCGCGCTTCGAGCGAGACCGCCATGCTCATTCGGTCCACCTTCGTGAGGATGTCGTCGATCATGTACGTCTGGGTGTCGACGTACAACGACCGATCGAGCGGATCGAGCGATCCGCACGCGTGGTAGGCCTCGCGGAATGCGGCCAGCGGGTCATACCCGTTCACGGCCTTGCGGAGATCGCCGGAATAGAGGTGGCCTTTGGCGTCAGGCTCGAACATGCCGTAGGCGTGCTTCAGCGCATACGCGTGATCGGGTGCGCACGCCAGGTGCCGGAGCGATCGGGCGCCCTTGACCGACAAGGGCAGTGCCCTGGCGAGCCAGCCTGCAACCCGCGCCGCCGGTCCCAGTGCGGATCGAACCCGCTGCTCCCAGTGTTCGACGTGATGGCGCGCATAACCCGCCCACAGCTCGTCGCCGCCGTCGCCGGACAGCGCAACGGTGACGAGCTGCCGCGCGGCCTGGGACACGTAGTAGGTCGGTACGGCAGACGAATCCGCGAACGGCTCGTCGAAGTGCCACGCGAGTTTCGGAAGCAGGTCCTCGACCTGCGGGCTCGCCGTCAGCGCATGGAACTCGCAGCCGAGGTGGCGCGCGAGCGTTTCGGCGTGCCGCACTTCGTCGAACGCCTGGTGGTCGAACCCGACCGAAATCGTGACGGGCGGCACCGCGCTCGCCTGGACCATATAGGCGACGACAGTGGCGGAGTCGATGCCGCCGGACAGGAATGCGCCGAGCGGCACATCGCTGACAAGACGAAGTCGAACGGCTTCCCGCAGCAGCTCATCGAGCTGCTCGAGGTAGTCGTTCTCCTTTCTGGCGTCTCCGTCGCCCGTGAACGCGAGCGTCCAGTAGCGTGACACGCGGACCGTTCCGCGTTCCGCAACAAGGACATGCGCGGGCGGGAGCTTGTGGATCCCTTCGAAGATGGTGTCTGGCGCCGGCACGTACAGCAGTGTCAGGTACGCGTCCAGCATGTCGGCGCGCCACGACCGACCGACGTCCGGGTGCTCGAGCAGCGATTTGATCTCGGACCCGAACACGATGCCGTCGTTGACCGTCGCGTAGTACAGCGGCTTGACCCCCAGCCGATCCCGTGCGAGCAGCAGCCTCCGCGCACGGGCGTCCCAGACCGCAAAGGCGAACATGCCGCGGAACCGCTCCACCGCGCGTTCCCCCCACTGCTCGTAGCCGTGCGCGATGACTTCCGTGTCGGAGCTCGTGCGGAACCGGTGGCCGTGCGCTTCGAGCTCGCGACGGACCTCGGGGAAGTTGTAGATCTCGCCGTTGAACACCACCTGTACCGAACCATCCTCGTTCGTGACCGGCTGGTCGCCGGTCGCGAGGTCGATGATGCTCAGTCGCCGGTGGCCGAGGCCGATCGCGCCATCGAGGTTGTAGCCCGCGGCATCGGGACCGCGGTGAGAGAC
>JBOGIX010000742.1:0-3384 GCA_050744685.1 Vicinamibacterales bacterium
AGGTGGCCCCAGGCAGCAATAGGCCGCCCGCGAGCCGCCGCAAGGTGGCCCCCAGGCAGCAATAGGCCGCCCGCGAGCCGCCGCAAGGTGGCCCCCGGGCAGCAATAGGCCGCCCGCGAGGATAAATAATGTGTGGCATTGCCGGCTTCGCCGATTCGTCACGTTCCGCCCCGAGACCGACGGACTCCGACGTCTCCCTCGTGCACTCGATGTGCGAGGTGATCCGTCATCGCGGCCCGGACGACGAGGGGGTGCACGCGGAGCCGGGCGTCGGCCTCGGGATGCGGCGGCTGAGCATCATCGACCTGTCGACCGGACGCCAGCCGATTCACAATGAAGACCTCACCGTCTGGGTGGTCTTCAACGGCGAGATCTACAACTACCGCGAACTCCGCCGCGAGCTCGAAGCGCTTGGCCACCGCTTCTACACCTCGAGCGACACCGAAACGATCGTGCACGCCTACGAGGCCTGGGGTGAAGCGGCGTTCGGGCGGCTGCGTGGCATGTTCGGCATCGCGCTGTGGGATCGCACCGCGGCTACGCTCCTCCTCGCCCGCGACCGCGCCGGCATCAAGCCGCTGTATTTCGCGGAGCGTGGCAGCCGGCTCTATTTCGGTTCCGAATTGAAGTCGTTGATCGCGGCAGGCGCAGTCGATCGCGAGCTCGATCTGGGCGCGCTCGATCATTACCTCTCGTTTCTCTATACGCCGCGCGACCGGGCGATCTTCAGGAACGTGCGCAAGCTGCCGCCGGGACACTATCTGAAATGGAGCAGCGGCCGCCTCGACGTTCGGCAGTACTGGCAGATCGGAAGCTCGGAGCCGTTTCGGGGGTCGGCAGACGACGCCGCGTCCGCGCTCCAGGACGTGCTCGCGGATGCCGTGCGGTCCCACATGATCTCCGACGTGCCGCTCGGCGCCTTCCTCTCCGGCGGCGTCGACTCGAGCATCGTCGTCGGCCTGATGGCGCGGGCGTCGGATCGTCCGGTGAAGACGTTCTCGATCGGCTTCGACGTGCCGCAGTTCGACGAGCTGGAACATGCGCGCACCGTCTCGAACCATTTCGGCACGGAACACCACGAGTTCGTGGTGCGGCCGGACGGCCTCGGCATTCTCGACCGGCTCATCGCCCACTTCGACGAGCCGTTCGCGGACTCCTCGGCGATTCCCACGTGGTACGTCTCCGAGATTGCCCGCCGGCACGTCACCGTCGTGCTCTCGGGAGACGGCGGCGACGAGCTCTTCGGCGGCTACGATCGATACCTGCCGCATCCGCGGGTGGCACAGTTCGACAGCATTCCGCTGCCAGGCAAACGGACCATGGCCGGGCTGCTCTGGCCCATGCTGCCGCACGGCGCTCGTGGGAAGAATTTTCTCCGTCACGTATCGCGATCAGACGATGGGCGGTACCTCGACTCGATCGCGTTCTTCCAGACGGACGAGAAGGAGGCGCTATACACCGGCGACGTGCGGCGATCGCTTGGCAGCCTGAGCGCCGAGTCGGCGCTCGGCCGCCATTTCGAGCGTTTCGGCGGCCTGCCCGCCCACAGCCGGATGATGCGGTTCGATTTCGAAACGTATCTGCCGGAAGACGTGCTCACGAAGGTCGACCGGATGAGCATGGCGCACTCGATCGAGTCCCGCGTGCCGCTTCTCGACAACGAGGTGATCGAATTCGCGTCGACGTTGCCGGCGTCGCTGAAGATCGCCGACGGCCGGCGTAAGTACATCCTCAAGGAGGCGGCGCGCACCCTGCTGCCGGCGGAGATTCTGGACCGCCGCAAGCAAGGGTTCGGCGTGCCGCTCGGGGTGTGGTTCCGAGGCGGCCTGACCGACGTCTTCAGCGACGTCCTGCGTTCACCGCGCACCCGTCAACGTGGATATTTCGAGACCGCGTTCGTCGACCGGCTGCTCGACGAACACCTCGCCGCCAAGCGCGACCATACGTTGCGCCTCTGGCAGCTGCTCGTGTTCGAGCTGTGGCACCGGCATTATGTCGACGCCGCCGTCTCCGTCGCCGCCTGAGTCCGGGCTAGATCGCGGCTCGCTTGTTCGCGGGTTCACAGCCCTCGCGGTCGCGGGTTCGAGCTGCCACGCCGAGCTGGTTCGAATTGCCGGGAGGCGCCGAGCCCAGCTTCGGCCCGAACGGACCCCGAGACCCCGGATCTACCCACGTTAGCTCAGCTCTTACCCACCTCACCCCGCCGGCGCCGACCTCGGAATCGGAAGCCACAAAAAGTCAGTCGATTGACGCACATGCGCGTGGCACTGCGCTTGCTGAGATGGTGCCTGTGAACCTGTCACCACAAATTCCGGTCGCCGTGTTCCTGACACGGTTCGAGCCGGGTGGTACCGAGCGGCAGATGATTGAGCTCATCCGCTGCCTGGATCGGGAGCGGTTCAAGGTCCATGTCGCATGCCTGCATCGCGAGGGCGCCTGGCTCCCGCGCGCTGCGGAGCGGGCGGCGTCCATCGTGGAGTTCCCCATCAAGGGTTTTGCGAGGGCGGCGACAGTCGCCGAGCTCCTGGCGTTCGCCCGCTGGTGCCGGCGCGAACACATTGCCGTGGTGCAGACATGCGATCTCTACACGAACATCCTGGGGCTGCCTGGAGCCGCGCTGGCGGGAGTGCCGGTGCGGATCGGCAGCCGCCGCGAGTTGAACCCGGACAAGACCGCGGGGCAGATCCGCCTGCAGCGACAGTCGTATCGCTGCGCCACGAAGGTGGTCGCGAATTCTTCGGCGGCGCGGCGAATGCTCGAAGCGGAGGGGCTCGCGACCACGTCGATTGCCGTGATCCCGAACGGCGTCACCATGCCGCCGCGACGTCCCGGTGGCGCCGGTAACGGCGCGACGCGCCAGCCGCGCCGCGTAATCACGGTCGCCAACCTCCGTCCGGAGAAGAGCCACGAAACGCTCCTCGACGCGGCGGAGCGCCTCGTCCCCGCGTTCCCCGATCTGGAGATCCTCATCGTCGGCGATGGGCCGCGACGCGCGGAGCTCGAACGTCGCGTGCGCGACAAGGGCCTCGCGCGCACGGTGAGGTTCCTGGGGCACCGGGAGGACGTGGCAGACCTGCTCGCCGCGTCGGACGCCTTCGCGCTGCCGTCGACGTCCGAAGCGTTCCCGAACGGCGCCATCGAGGCGATGGCGGCGGGCTTGCCGGTGGTGGCGAGCGCAACGGGCGGCCTGCTGGATCTCATCGAACACGGGCGCACCGGACTGCTGTTCGAGCCGGGCAACGATCACGCCCTCGCCGACGCCCTTGGCAGCATCCTCGCCGATGGCGCTCGTGCCGCGCGGCTCGGCGATGCGGCGCGCGACGAGGTCACGGCGCGTTACTCGTTCGAGCGCATGGTGCGGACGTTCGAGGACCTCTATCTCGC
>JBOGIX010000743.1:0-6227 GCA_050744685.1 Vicinamibacterales bacterium
ACCCGCGCACGTCAGCACGGCTGATCTCGATCAACGGCCGGACGATGCGGCCGGCGCGCGGGCGGATGCCGGCAAGGCCGCGGGCCCCGGCGCCGCGAATCAGGCGCAGGAGGAACGTTTCCGCCTGGTCGTCCAGCGTGTGGCCGACGGCGATCGCCTCCGCGCCGGCCGAGGCCGCCGCCTCTTCGAGGAAGCCGTAGCGCAGGCTGCGCGCCATGTCTTCGATCGAACGCCGCGCGGCGCGGGCCCGATTGGCGACGTCCGCCGATCCGACCGTGATTGGGAGCCCCCAGGCGCGCGCAAGATCCCTGCAGAACCGCTCGTCCTCGTCCGCAGCCGCGCCTCGGAGCCGGTGATTGAAATGACCGACACCCGCGACGCTCAGTTCACGGTCGCGCTCGAGCGCCCGCAGCACGTGCAGCAGGGCCACGGAATCCGGTCCGCCGGAAAGGGCGACCAGAACACGCGCGCCCGGCCGGACCAATTCGTGTTTGCGAATCGTCCGCCGCGCGCGCGCCGGAAGGCTCGGCGTCACCGCCTTCGTCCTTACCTTGTCAGAGAAATGGTGCCGGTGCAGGGACTTGAACCCCGGACGCCGCGGATATGAGCCGCGTGCTCTAACCAACTGAGCTACACCGGCAGGAACCTCTGATTGTAACATGGACGGATCGGCGGCCGCCCCGTCATGAACGGTCGCTCCGCACCGGCACGCTCAACGTGGCCGCGAGGCTTTCGGCGGATGGAAAGCGCGCGTCCGGTTTCTTCTCGAGCAGCCCCATGATCGCGCGCTCGAGCGAGGGCGGCACGCCAGCCACCAACAGGCCGGGCGGCACGGGTGGCTGCAACAGGATTTCCGCCAGGCTGTCGGGCGTGATCCGCTCGGCGAACGGCATGACGCCGGTCGCCATCCGGTAGAGCACGACACCGACCGCGTAGAGATCCGACTTCATCGTCGGCGGACCGCCGTGCAGCAGTTCGGGCGCCATGTAGACCGGCGTCCCCACCATCATCGTGCGGCTCGGCACGTCGATGCGCGGATCGGACGCGAACGGAGGGGCGCCCGACACGGCCACATGGGCGAGACCGAGATCCATCAGCCTCGCATGACCGTCTGCAGCAATCATCACGTTCGAGGCAGAGATGTTGCGGTGAAGCACGCCGCGTGCGTGCGCGGCGGCGAGCGCTTCGGCGAGCTCACGGCCGAAGCGGCAGACGTCGCGCGCATCCAGCGCACCTTTCGACGACAGCTCGCGGATCGTCGGCCCGTGGATCCGGTCCATCACCACGATGGGACATCCCTCGCGCTCGAGGACGTCATGCAGCGCGCACAAATACGGATGCGAAACGGCCATCGCCGCCCGCACTTCGCGCACGAACGCGCGCGATGCCGTGTCGTCGGCGACGAGTCCGGGGTCGATGACTTTGAGGACGACGGCGCGATGGACCTGCTCGTCGTAACCGGCGAACACCTCGGCCATGCTGCCGCGTCCGAGCCGTTCGACGACACGGTAATGGCCGACGCGATCGGGTGCGCTCACGAGTGTTCGACGAGTGCCGCCGCGAGCAGCGGGATCATGATCTCGTGGTGGCCGATGAGCGAGTAGCCCCGGCCGACGCCGGCGACCGGCCGTGAGACGACATTCGTCTGCGGACGGTATTGACGCATGAAGTCCAGGTTGACAGTGGTGAGCCCGTCGAGCGACAGCCCCTGGTTGCGGGCCAGTGCGACAGCCTTCAGGAAGACCTCGGGGAGGACGACCGCGGATCCGCAGTTCAGATATACGCCGCCGGCGAGCCGCCCCACGTTCGAGACGAAGTACCGGAAGTCGCGAAGGCTGCCCTCCCCGAGCGCCGCACCGGAGGCCTCCGGGTGCATGTGCGTGATGTCGGTGCCGATGCCGACGTGCACGGTGACCGGAATCTCGAGACGCGCCGCCGCGTCGAGCACGCTCAATGCCGCGTGCGGCGGGTGCATCGCGCGCAGCGTCCGCCCGACCGCCTGGCCGATCCCGAGTCCCGCGGCGACTCCTTCAGTGATGGCGGCGTTCAGCAGGCGGCCGGTCTCGTCGGCCATTCCGAACCGTCCGGGCCCGAGCGCCTCGTCGACCTCCTCCGAGGTCCCGCCCGACACCGCCACTTCGAAATCGTGAATCACGACGGCGCCGTTGACCGCGAGCGCGGATACGAACCCGCGATCCATCAGATCGATCAGGATTGGCCCGAGCCCTGTCTTGATGACGTGCGCGCCGAGGCCCCAGACGATGCCGCGATCGCCGTCGCGTGCGCGACGGATCGCCTCGACGACCGCCTTGAAGTCCGCCGCCCCGAGGATGTTCGGCAACCGGTCGAGCCAGGCGAGCATCCCGCTGCCGGCCGCATACGGACGCGCGAAGTCCCGCGACTCCGCCTTGCTCTTGCGCGACGCGAGCGCGTAGGTCTGCACACCCGAGAGGTCGAAATCGCGGTATGACAGTTTCACTGGCCGTAAATATATCTTTGATTGAGGCTACACGTGCTCACCTCCGCGTTCGATTTCGATCTCCCAGCCGACCTGATCGCCCAGCAGCCGGCGCCGCGGGGCAGCTCGCGGATGCTGGTCCTCGTTCGATCGACGGGCGGCATCGAGCACGCGTCGGTGGCGGACCTCCCGCGGGTCCTTCGCGAAGGGGATCTGCTGGTGGTCAATAACACGCGCGTGTTCGGCGCGCGGCTGCTGGGTCATCGGGTGCCGAGCGGCGGCGCGGTCGAGTGCCTGCTGCTCGGACGCCCGGAGCGGATGGCCGACGGGCGCATCGAGGCCGATGCCCTGATGCACCCCGGGCAGAAGCTGAAGCCCGGCGCGGTCGTCCGATTCGAGGGAACGGCCGGCGCCCTCGCCGCGCAGGTGCTCGCGCAGCGGTTCTTCGGACGCCGGCGCATCGCGCTTCAGGCGGAAGGGGATGGAGATGTCGACGACCTGATCGATCGCCTCGGACACATGCCGCTGCCGCCGTACATCAAGCGGCCGGACACGCCACACGATCGCGAGAGATACCAAACGGTGTTCGCCGAGGTGCGCGGATCGGTTGCGGCGCCCACCGCCGGGCTCCATTTCACCGACGAGCTCCTGCACGCGCTCGAGCAGCGCGGCATCGAACGCGCGAGCCTGACCCTGCACGTGGGCTACGGCACGTTCAAGCCGGTACGCACCGCGACAGTGGAAGAGCACGTTGTCGATCCGGAACCGTATGAGATCGATGAAGTGACTGCCGCGCGCATCGCGCGCGCGAAGCGCGAAGGCCGCCGCGTCATTGCCGTCGGCACCACGACCACACGCGCCCTCGAGGACGCGGCGCGCCGGGGTCACGGCACCGTGCAGGCCGGAGCCGCCGCGGCCACCACTTTCATCTACCCGGGCTTCGAGTTCGCGGTCATCGACGGCCTGATGACGAACTTCCACCTTCCACGCTCGTCGCTGCTGATGCTGGTGTCCGCCTTCGCCGGCCGCGAGCGCGTGCTCACCGCCTACCGCGAGGCGGTCGAGCGGCGATACCGCTTCTACAGTTATGGGGACGCGATGCTTGTAGTCTGAATCGGATCGTCATTCTGAACTCGTGCACCTCCCAACTGCCAACTCCCAAGGCGCCAGGATCGGACAACCGGGTGAAGTTGCGACGACGAGCCATTTGCGACGCCCTTCACCCGGTTGTCTCGACCCACGCGCCTTTGGAGGTTGGAAGTTGGAGGTTGGGAGTTGCGAAAGGCCGGTAGAATTCCACCGTGGCCAACGAGAAGCCCGAGTCCGAGCGAGAGGAATCCGACGAACCCCCGCCGCCCGTGTCGATGGACGTACGCAGCGTCACGCTCAGCGTGCTCGCCGCGATCGGCGTCATTCTCATGCTCCAGTACGCCAAGCCGGTGCTCATTCCCATCGTCGTGGCCGTACTCATCAGTTATGTGCTCGGGCCCGCGGTGACCTCGCTCGAGAACCATGGCCTGCCAAGAGTGCTCGGATCGTTCTTCACGATTGCGCTGCTCTGCGCCGGCATCGGGCTCGGCATCTATACGCTGACCGACGAGGCGATGGCCATCGTCGAAAGCGTGCCCGCGGCGGCGCGGCGGCTGGCCGAGCGATTCGAACCGCAACGCGGCAAACCGGAAGGGGCGCTCGACAAGGTGCAGACCGCGGCCAAGGAGATCGAGAGGGCCGCGGAGAAGGCATCGGAACCGACGACGGTGCCGCGCGGCGTGCAGCGGGTGCAGGTCGTCGAGCCTGCCTTCGCGGCGAGCGATTACCTGTGGGCGGGGTGGAGACGCCTGATCGCCTTCTCGGGACAGCTGACGATGGTGCTGTTCCTCGTGTTCTTCCTGCTCCTGACCGGCGACCTGTTCAAGCGCAAGCTCGTCAGAATCGCCGGCCCGACGCTGACCGAGAAGAAGATCACCGTGCAGATCATGGACGAGATCAACCGGCAGATCAGCGGTTTCCTCCGCGTGCAGGTCATCACGAGCGCGCTCGTCGGCGTCGCCACCGCCGTGGTGCTGTGGTGGTTCGGCGTCGAGCACTTCGCGATCTGGGGCCTGCTGGCCGGGATTTTCAACTCCGTCCCGTATCTCGGGCCCGTCATGGTCACCGGCGGGCTCGCCGTCGTCACGTTCATGCAGTTCGACGATCTGCTGAAGACCAGCTATGTCGCCGGCGCCACGCTTCTCATTACCAGCCTCGAAGGCTGGCTGCTCACGCCCGCGCTCATGAGCAGGGCGGCGCAGATGAACCCCGTCGCGATTTTCATCGGCCTCCTGTTCTGGAGCTGGGTCTGGGGGGTCTGGGGCACGATCCTGGCCGTGCCCATGATGATGACGATCAAGGCCATGTGCGATCGCATCGAAGGATTCGAAGCCATCGGCGAGCTGCTCGGCGAATGAGCGCCGGCGCCGGATCGCCGCCGCATCTCAGAACAGCGGACGCGCCGACAGCAGCCAGAAGAGCAGCGCCACCGGCGCGATGGCGATCACGGCCAGCAGCGCGAGACAGATCCACACGAACACGTAATCACCGCGAGACGGCGGCACGCCCGGGCGCGCGTGGCGTTCGAGCAGCGCGAGGTTGCGCATGTTCGCCTTCCAGCCGACGTCGACGAGATCGCCGAGCACGGGCACCAGGCCGAGCAGCATGTCGATCGCCGCGTTCAGCACCATGCGCGCCTGCACGACGACGGGCAGCCGCATGCGCACCGCCTGCACCAGCAGCATCCCCGCGAAGACAGGCGTCGAGATGTCCCCGAGGCCGGGAACGAGGCCGATCAGTGCATCGAGGCCGAACCGGATCCGCGTGCCCGGCACGCGAAAGTAACTGTCGAGCAGCACAGCCCACCGCCGGAGCGCCTCGAGCGTTTCTGGACGTGATGTCGTCATGGACGTTCTTGAGGTAAGGGAAGTTTTCGCCGTTCCTTCCTCCCACGTTCCGAGCTCCGCACTTCACACTTCCTGATTCCCACTTCCCCAGTTCGCCAGTCCCCAGTTCCTCAGTTCCTTACTTCCTCAGTTCCTTACTTCCCAGAACTCGCCACTTCCCAGAACTCGCCGTCCGTTTGCCATCGTCGGGCGCAACGTGGTACCAAGGTCTGCTGTGCCGACGACGCATCTGAGAGTCTGGCCGGGCGCTCCGTATCCGCTCGGCGCCACGTGGGACGGGGTTGGCGTCAATTTCGCGGTCTTCTCCGAGCATGCCACGCGGGTCGAACTGTGCCTCTTCGATTCGGTCGACGCGGAAGTGGAGTCGCTGACCATTCCACTGCCCGAGCAGTCCGACATGGTGTGGCACGGCTACCTGCCCGATGTGCATCCCGGGCAGCTCTATGGGTATCGCGTGCACGGTCCGTTCGCACCGTATCGCGGACATCGTTTCAACCCGCATAAGCTCGTGCTCGATCCGTACGCCAAGGTCATCGGGCGCGCCGTGCGCTGGCACGAGGCGCTGTTCGGCTTCCGTCACGGACAGGACGACACGACGTTCGACGATCGCGACAGCGCACCCTATGCGCCGCTTGCTGCGGTCGTGGACGCCGCGTTCACATGGGGCGACGACCAGCCGCTGCGCACGCCCTGGCACGAGACGCTCATCTACGAGCTGCACGTCAAGGGCTACAGCAAACTCAACCGCGCGATCCCCGAACACCTGCGCGGCACCTATCTGGGCCTGGCGACCGAGCCTGCGATCCGGCACCTGACCTCGCTCGGTGTGACGG
>JBOGIX010000744.1:0-2991 GCA_050744685.1 Vicinamibacterales bacterium
GCCGTACCGCGCGGCGGCACGCCCCTGCCCCGCTGCGATTTGCGTCGCGCCGTGGCCGTGATCCTGGGCGGTGAAGGCGCCGGCGTGGCGGCGGAGCTGCTGGCGCAGGCGGACGAACGCGTGACCATTCCGATGCGGGCGCCCGTCGAATCCCTTAACGTGGCGACCGCCGCCGCCCTTGTCGCCTACGAGGCGATGCGTCAACGCCAGAACCTCGCGACCTGAACCATGATGCTCTTCGACGACGACCTGCCCGAAGGACCTCCGGCCGATGCCGCCGCGCCGCTCGCCGAGCGGATGCGTCCGCGCACGCTCGACGAGTTCGTCGGCCAGGAGGCCCTGATCGGCCCGCGCCGGCCGCTTCGCCAGGCCATCGAACAGGACCGCCTCCAGTCCGTCATCCTCTGGGGCCCGCCAGGCACCGGCAAGACCACGCTCGCGCGCCTCATCGCCGGCGTGACGCGCGCGCACTTCATCTCGTTCAGTGCCGTGCTCTCCGGCATCAAGGAGATTCGCGCCGTCATGACGGAAGCGGAAGAGGCGCGCCGCCGGCTCGGGCGCCGCACCATCCTTTTCGTCGACGAGATCCACCGCTTCAACAAGGCGCAGCAGGACGCCTTCCTCCCCCGCGTCGAGGCCGGCGACATCGTCCTCATCGGCGCGACGACGGAGAACCCGTCGTTCGAGGTGAACTCGGCGCTGCTCTCGCGGTCAAAGGTGTACGTGCTGAAACCACTCGGGCCGGAGCGCATCGTGGAGATCCTCCGCCGCGCGCTCGAGGATCCGGCACGCGGGCTGGGCTCGCACGGCATCGCCGCAGACGACGACGCGCTGATGGGGATTGCACGCTACGCCAATGGCGATGCGCGGGTCGCGTTGAACGTGCTCGAGCTCGCCGCCGCGACGGCAGCCAGCACGAAACGCATCGACGCGCCGCTCGTCGCCGAGCTCACGCAGAACCGCGCGCTGCTCTACGACAAGAGCGGCGAGGAGCACTACAACCTCATCTCCGCGCTCCACAAGTCGATGCGCAACAGCGATCCCGACGCGTCGGTGTACTGGCTGGCGCGCATGCTCGAAGCCGGCGAGGATCCGCTCTACGTGGCGCGGCGGCTCGTCCGGTTCGCCTCCGAAGACATCGGCAACGCGGACCCGCAGGCGCTCGGCATCGCCGTGGCGGCCAAGGAGGCAGTGCATTTCATCGGCATGCCCGAGGGAAATACGGCGCTCGCCCAGGCGGCGATTTATCTTGCGACCGCGCCGAAGAGCAACGCCGTGTACGCTGCGTACGGAGCGGCGGCGCAGGCGGCGGCGCAGGAAGTCGCCGAGCCGGTGCCACTGCACCTGCGGAACGCGCCAACCAGGCTGATGAAGGAACTGGACTACGGGAAGGGGTACCGCTACGCCCACGACGAAGCCGCGGGCGTGGCGGATATGGAGTGCCTGCCGCCGGCGCACCAGGGCCGGCGCTTCTACGAACCCCTGGAGCGCGGGTTCGAGGCGACGATTCGGAAGCGGCTTACGGTGTGGCGGTCGCGGAGCGCTGCACCTTCCGGAACATCTCCTCCCGAAGGGGAAGAATGAACGAGAAGCGGAAGTCTCCCTGCATCCGGCCGATCGGAATACCGACGAGGTCTCCCTCGGTGTTCAGCACGCCGCCGCCCGACACGCCCGGGTGTCCGTCGGTCAGGCAGGTGACCAGCTCGTTCGTTGTGCGCTGACCCACGTAGCCGGTCGCCGCGATGATGCCCTTCGAGTAGTCGTTACCGAGGCGGAAGATCGGATCGGCGAACTCGAAGTCGTAAGTCAGGTTGAGGTTGAGCGGCGGGAGATCGATCGGCTCTTTCACCTTCAGGATCGCCCAGTCGCCCTTGTCGACCTCAACGCGGGCGTCGCCGGCGTCGATGACCTTGGCCGGGATCGCGCGGCCGTCGAGCATCAGCTTGATCGACGTGATCTCGCGAGGGTTGGCGACGCCTTCCTGGCCGAGCACCATCACCCCGTGCTTGACGGTGATGAAGTAGCCGTCGCCGAGGTATCCGGCGGTGCCGTAGTTGCTGGCGCCGCGGTCGTCGTAGGCATGGAGCTCGACGAAGCTCTGGCGGCGATTACGGATGAGCGTGAGGGGCAGCAGGCCCATCTCGCTCTGAAGCTGGCGCTTCACATCCTCGACGATAGCCGCGCGACTCTCCTCGTCGTCTGCGCTGGCCGACGTCGGCATGATCAGATCGGTGCCCGACGTGCCGGTCGGCACGACGGTGTGGACTTTTCGGAGCTGCTCGATTTCCGCGCGCAGCGCGGCGATCTGCTGAGCGTCGTCGCCGGGGCGAGCCGTCAGGAAGCTGCCGAGACCGAAGAAGAAGACCGCGAACGCCGAAGCGATCGCTACAGGAACAGCGACACGACCGTTAGACATACGACACTCCAAGTTCGGCAGCTGGAGCAGCGCAGCGATTCGTGCGCGAATCGATGAGCTTCCGGCTTTGCGCACCCCGGATTGGGGTTAGCCCTTTTCGCTTGGAACCGCGGCCGGCCGCACTATGCGATGGCCGCGAGACTTGCTGGGATGACAAAATCGTAAACCTTCCCGCTCCGACAGTCAAGCGTAAATTCCAGGTAATCAGCTACTTATATAACGGTTTATGGCGCTTATGGATGCGGACGGTACCTCATGGTGCGTCCGGCCGCTGCTTCGTTACAACTCCCAACTCCCAAGCCAACTCCCAACTACCAACTTCCAAATCCCAAGACGCGTGGGTCGAACTATGGGATGAAAGCCGACAGTCCTACGGACTTCCACCCCGTTATCTCGAGCCTCGCGCCTTGGGAGTTGGAGGTTGGAGGTTGGAGGTTGGAGGTTGGGAGTTGGGAGTTGATCTGCCTATTGAGCGCACCCACCCGGAAGCCCGCCCGAGAGGACCAGACGCGGGTTGCTGGTGTCGACGAACTGCGATTCGCGCAGCGGGCCGTTCAGCCCCTGTAGATAAGAAG
>JBOGIX010000745.1:0-4602 GCA_050744685.1 Vicinamibacterales bacterium
GGCTTGAGGAGCATGATTTGTAGTGTTGCCGATCCTACGCCACTGTAGCGCTCGGGCAGGAAACTCTTGCCGGCGTCTGCACGCAGGATGGTGCCGAACGGGGCGCGGAAGTTCACGGCCGCGCCGATGCCGGTGATCGGCTGCCAGAGATCGTCGAACGCGCGATCGCGGCCCCAGGCCTGCTCCAGGAACAGATCGAGACGGTACTGGTCGAAGATGTTGAACGAATACGACCCGCGCACCGCGCCGAGCTCGCCGAACCTGACGCCCGAGGCAGGAACCCCGTGAATCCGCGTATCGTCGAACATGCCGAACTGGTACTTCGCGAAGCGGTCGAGGTTGCGCCCGCCAAACCATGCGCCGTTCAGGTGCACCTTGTGGAAGCCGAAATAGAAGTCTCGCGACACACTGGCGGTGTATTTCGTATACCGCGACTCGACCGGCTCGAGCGCGCCGTCCCCGCTTCCCCACTCCCGCCACCCCGCCCTCGCATACCAGGCGCCGTTCAGGCCGAAGCTGTAGCCCCCGCGCCGATACTCCCACGCCGCGCCAATCCCGTTGGTGATCGTGCTCGCAGGCACGCGATAGCTGTCGGCAGTCGTCCGCTCGCGCGCGTAGCCGTCGAACCGGAACTGATACTGGCCCGTCAGCTTCTGGAACGGCGTGTACTGCCAGCCGAGGTTGACGCCGGTCGTCAGCGGCCACGTGAGCAGCCGCTCCGCGTCGCGCTCGCCGGCAGCGTCGTACAGCCGCTCGGTCGAAGGCACCGCGATGGCGAACATGTCGACGCTGGCATCGATCGGACTTCCGCCGATCCCTGAACGCTGCACGTTGACGGCCGCAAGCACGCCGGCGAAGAGCACAGCGAGCTGCGTATCGGGTCGGCGCTGGAACTCGAAGTTCAGGTAGTTGATGCCGAAGATCGGCAGCGGAAAACTGTACGAGGGATCGAGCGTCACCCCCATGGCCATGGCTTTCGCCGTGCGCGTGGCGCGCTCGCTGACGACACGCGTCTCGCCTTCCTTGACGAAGTAGCGCAGGCCGCGGTCCGTCTCGCGGTACATGATGTGATCGCTTCGCCGCGCTTCGAGCCGCGCGTCCTCGAAACCGTCGACGTTGACCTGGAAGTTGTCGAACGCCACGCGCTTCTCCACGAGCAGGTTGCGCCCGGCGATCATCATGATCTGCTTGGCATCGAGCGCGGTGAACAGGAACACCGGCCGATTGCCGATCGACGTGATCGGCGCGTAGGTCTGGATCTCTTCGTTCGACACGACCGGCGCGGACAGGTTGGTCTGCACGGCCTGGACCTTCACCCGCGCGAACGTCCGCCGCTCGATCCACAGCGTGCCGCGGTATCGCGACTCGTCGGCCGTCAGCGGCTCGAAGTCGATCACGTAGCAGTCGTGCTCCCCGACCCGCTCCGTCCCCGCCAGCCGATAGCGGTAGTCGGCGTCGAAGCGGAGCTGCAGCGGCAGCGACAGGACTTTCTCCGGCTGCAGCAGCGGGAATGCCGGGCGATCGCTGCCCCACTTCGACCCGTTCACCGAGAACGACAGCTCCTCCCACTCGATGCCCTCGTCGGCGACGAAGTACCGGTTCTCGGTGACGACGTCATAACCGGGATCGGTCATCGTCGGGCGGAAGTGCTGCTCCATCCGCGCCGTGGCAATGTAGCTGCGAACGAGCGCGTCCTGCGTGCGCTGCTGCTGCTGGTGGCGCGCGATGATCTCCTCGACCGTGAGCTGCTGTTCTGCCGTCACGCCCGCGCGTTCGACGAACACCTCACCCGCCCCTTCGTTGAAATCCACGAGCACCGGCCCGCCGGGCCGCGGCAGCCGCACGCGCACGCGGCCGTTCTCCTGGTTGCGCGAGTAGTTTGTCGCCTCGAGCCTCGCACCGTTGGCCAGGCGATGAACGGCGGGCACGCCCTCGACGGGGAGGGTGATCGACACGTCGACCGGATCGGGAGACGGCTCGGTCCAGTAGGCGAGATACGTCGCGAACGTGCGTTCGTCGAAGAGCAGGCGGTGCCGGATGGCGGAGGTCAAATCGCGGCTCCCGCTCGACAGCGTCAACGCAGCGGCCGCCGCGTCGAGCGCGCTGACCTCTCCCGCCATGAGCGACGCCATCGGCGTCAGCGCGCGAAGCGCTGGCTCGAGCTCGCTCGACGGGCGCCAGGCGTGCATCACCACCGCGGTGCCGAGCGTCTCCAGCTCGCTGTCGACAATGCGGGCATGGGCGCGAACGGGTTCGGCGCCAACCTCCGCGCCGGTCACGACGATGCGAGCAGTCGGGTCGTGCTGCTCCACGTCGGCCGTCACGCTCGCGAGGTTGGTGCCCTCCGGCACGGCAATCAGATCCACGTACGGCGCGAGGCCCGCGTTGAAATATTCGAGGCGAACGCTGGCCTGACGCAGCCGCGTACCGCCAAGCGCGATCCGGACGTTCTCCCGCGCCGCGCGGACGTCGGTGGCGGCAAGGCGGACGGCATAGGCACCGAGCCTGGCGTCCTGAAGACCGACGACGACCTCGAGTATCGCAAGGCCGTCGCCATGGCGCGCGACGATGCCGGCGATCCGTGCGCGCCAGGCGCTCGCCGCCTCCACCGAGGCCGGCGCCGCGACGGCCAGCCAGACCGGCACCTTGCGCTCGCGATAGAAGGCGACGCGATCGTTCAGCAGGCGATTGTCGCCCTCGGCAGGGATGGAGACGCGGGCGGCCACCGGGACCGGCAGCGGCGGCACGCTCTGCAACGGCGTCGGCACATCGCTGCCGAGCGCATCCTCGATAGCAATCCGCGGAGCGGACGATGCCGGCATCGGCTGCGCGGACACGAGGCTGGAGACGAAGGCGAGGAGGATCGCGGCGGAAAGCGCCCGCCCGACATCACGACGGATCACTGCGGCACCGCGATCTCCCGGAGCGCCCCGAACTCTGCGCCGCGGAGCACGATCCGCAGCCGGTCCCTGAACCCGGCGAGCCGGAAGTAGTGAGCGAAGCGCAGCCGGGGCGGCAGCGGCACGCGCGGAGGATCGGGATCCAGCTCCCATGGATGCACCATGAGCACGGCGGGCAGCCCCGCGGCGTTGCATCGTTCGATGGCGCGCAGGACCCGGTGAGGCGAGCTCATGCGAAGCGCCCAGCCCCATCCGAGCGGCATGGCCTGGCCGAAGCGATCCACCACGAGCGGAGGCACTTCAAGGATCGCGCCGGCGGCCGTCGTGCGAACGTGCGGCCGCCGCGGGTAGTGCACACTGCCGACCATCCGCACCGGCGCCATGCTCGTATCGGCGGTAAATCCTTCGCGAACGAGAACATCGAGGGCCCAGAGCGAGCGAGCGTTGATCGACCACTCAGGCGCGCGGAAGGCGGTGACCGCAGGCGCCCCGGCGGCTTTCAGCGCGCGCACGCTGCGTTGCACGTCCTCGACAAAGCCTGCCTCGCCGAGGTCGAAGGCGCGTGCGTGCGCGTGACCATGGGATCCGATCTCGTGTCCGCGCTCGAGGATCTCGGCGACGAGCTCCGGATAGCGCTCAGCCACCCACCCCAGCACGAGGAACGTGCCGCGCGCGCCGGCGCGCGCCATCTCGTCGAGCACGATCCGCGTCGTCAGGACGACGCGGGCTGGAAGATTGTCCCAGTGCGCCGGCGCCAGCGCCCCGCCGACGCCGCAGACGTGAAACCATTCTTCGACGTCGACCGTGAACGCGTTCGAGCGCGCCCCCCGCCGCGCCAGGCCGGTCATGCCGTCTTCCCGCGGCCCTCGGCAGTGATGAACTCGGCGATGGTGTCCACGGAATGCAGCACGCGTGCGCCGGTCTCCTCGTCGGTGATGGCGATCCCGAACGCGCGCTCGATCTCGAGCACGAGCTCGAGCACGTCGATCGAGTCGAGGCCCAGCCCTTCCCCGAAGAGCGGCGTGCTGTCGCCGATGTCCGCCGGGGCGATCGGCAGCCGCAGGCTGCGGACGATCGCCTGCTTGATCTCGTCTTTGAGGTTCTCGGAAGGAAGCGGCATATTGTCAGGGCACCAGGGTCAGAGCAGCCCGCCGTCGACACCAATCACCTGTCCGGTGATGTACGCGGCGGCGTCGGAGGCCAGGAACGCTACGAGCGCGGCCACCTCGGCGACCGAGCCGGCGCGTCTCACCGGCACGGCCGCAAGATATGATGCCCGCGCGTCCGCGGGCATTTTCGCCAGCATGTCGGTCTCGATCAGACCGGGGGCGACGGCGTTCACCAGCACGCCCTTCGCCGCCACGTCCCGGGACAACGCGCGCGTGAAGCCTTCGAGCCCTGCCTTCGACGCCGCATAGCTGGTCTGCCCGGGCAGCGGCATCCGCGCGCTCGGCGACGAGACGTTCACGATCCGTCCCCATCCGCGCAGCATCATGCCGCGCACGACGGCGCGGATGCAGTAGAACGCTCCCTGCAGGTTGACGTCGAGCACGTCGTTCCATCGCGCGGTGTCCATCAGCATGACGTGCGCGTCGCGCGTGATGCCGGCGTTGTTGATCAGGATGTCCGGCGGCCCCAGCGCGCGCTCGACCCCGGCGAAAAAGCTCTTCACCGCCGATTCGTCGCGCACGTCGCATTGCCC
>JBOGIX010000746.1:0-4165 GCA_050744685.1 Vicinamibacterales bacterium
GTCGTCGCCGTGGCTGTTCCTGCTGCTGCTCGTGCTGTCGTCGGTCACCTCGGTGTTCAAGGTGAACCTGCCGATCGCGCGCAGCGGCTCGACGATGTCGGTGTCGTACGCGGTGGACTTCGCGTCGTTGCTCCTCCTTGGCCCGAACGAGACGATGGTGGTGGCCGCGGCGAGCGCGTACAGCCAGTGCACGTTCAGGATCAAGGAGCGCAACCCGATCCACCGGACGCTCTTCAGCATGGCCTGCCTCGTGCTGACCGTGCAGGCTGCCGGGCACGTCTACATCTTCCTCGGCGGCGTCCCCGGCACGTTCGACTGGTCGCAGATCCCGCAGCCGCTCGTCGGCGCCGGGACGACCTACTTCGTCATCAACACGCTGGCCATTGCCACGGCGATCGCGCTCTCGACGCGCCAGTCGGTCTTCAAGGTCTGGAACGAGAACTTCCTCTGGAGCGCACCGAGCTACTTCGTCGGCGCCGGCGTGGCGGCGATCTCGTCGTGGATGGTGGTCGATCACGCGCACTGGCTGGCAGTGCTCCTGATCGCGCCGCTCTATCTGACGTATCGCACGTACAAGGTCTATCTGGGCCGCATCGACGACGAGCAGCGGCACGTGCGCGAGATGGCCGACCTGCACCTGGCGACAATCGAGGCGCTGGCGCTGGCGATCGATGCCAAGGATCAGACGTCGCAGTCGCACATTCGTCGCGTGCAGATGTATGCCGCGGCGCTCGCGCGCGCGCTCGGGATGTCGGAGAACGACATCCAGGGCGTGAAGACGGCGGCGCTGCTGCACGATATCGGAAAGCTCGCGGTGCCCGAGCACATCCTGTCGAAGCCGGGCCCGCTCACGCCGGAAGAGTTCCAGAAGATCCGCGCGCATCCGAAGGTCGGAGCGGACATCGTCAGCTCGGTGCCGTTTCCGTATCCGGTGGCGCCGCTCATCCTGAGCCATCACGAGCGCTGGGACGGCAAGGGCTATCCGGTCGGGCTGCGCGGCGCGGACATCCCGCTCGGCGCGCGAATCCTTTCAGTGGTCGACTACTTCGATGCGCTGATGGCGGAGCGTCCGTATCACAAGGCCATGAGCTTCGAGGCCGCGATCGGGCTGCTCCGTCAGGAGGCCGGCAAGGGGCTCGACCCCACGGTCGTGGACAAGTTCATCGAGCTGATTCCGGCGCTACAGGCCGAGGCGTCCAAACTCGAGCAGTCGATGCGGAAGCCGGTGCCGGCCGCGCAGCCAACGGTGGGCCAGCCGGCGACCGGGCTCACGCCTGAGCCCTCGAAGAAGAACGTCTTCGACGACATCGCGCTCGCGCACCGCGAGATCTACGCGCTGTACGAGATCGCGCAGGCCATGGGCACGAGCCTCGGCGTCTCGGACACGATGGCGCTCATCTCGGCAAAGTTGAGCAACCTGGTGCCGTTCTCGTGCGCGGCGCTCTTCCTGTTCGACGAAGAGACCGAGATGCTGCGCTGCCGGTTTGCCACCGGCACGGATGCCGACCTGATTCAGCAGATCAGCGTGCGCTCGGGCGAGGGACTGACCGGATGGGTCGCGCGCAATCGCCGGCCGCTCGTCAACGCGCGGCCGAGCGCGGATTTCGAGGCCGCCGGGCTTCCGTCCGCCACGCACCTCCAGTCGGCGCTGGTGTGCCCGCTCACCTTCAACGAGCGCTTCATCGGCACGTTGTCGGTCTATCACCTGGATGCCGCGTTCTACCGCGACGATCATCGCCGGCTGCTGGATCGCGTGTCCGAACAGGCTGCCGCCGTGATCAACAACTCGATGCTGTTCGAGCAGACGCGCGACGACTCGTTGACCGATCCGCTGACCGGGCTGCCGAACACGCGCTTCCTCTTCATGCATCTCACGCGCGAGCTGGCGCGCGCCGAACGGCTGAAGGCCGAGCTGTCGCTCATGGTCATGGATCTCGATCACTTCAAGGAGATCAATGACAGCCACGGCCACCACGCGGGCGACCGCGCGCTCTGCGAGGTCGCGCGCGTGCTGCGCGCCGCCATCCGTCCGTACGACATCTGCGTCCGCTACGCCGGCGACGAGTTCATCGTCGTGCTGTCCGGCTGCAGCGCGGACGAGGCCGAGCAGAAGCGGCTCGAGCTGCAGCAGGAGATCGATGCGGTCTACTTCGAAGGCCGTCCCGGCAAGCGGCTGCAGCTCGGGATCAGCGTGGGAACGGCGGTCTTCCCGCACGACGGCGAGTCCTACGAAACGCTGCTCGCGACAGCCGACAACCGCATGTATCAGGACAAGACGAACCGCAAGCGTCGCTCGGGCAAGGGGAACACCCCACGCGGCGGCACCCAGGCCGACGGTACGAACGTCGGTTCGCGCGACCTGAGCGACGGCGACATCCAGCGCGCCGCGTCGGGAATTCTCTAGCCTGTCACTCGTCTGCTCGGTGTTCGCGCGGTCCGACCTTCCGCCTGGAAGGCGGAAGCCACCCGCCTGGCACGCCCAGGACCCCGAGCTCGCGCACCCGGGCCTCCGAGCCCCCCGACTCCCGAGCACCGAGCCCCGAGTCCTGTAACATTCAGCGTTTGGAGACGCTCGTCCTCAAAGTCGGGAGCATCCGCCGCGCCACGCCTTCAACGCGCATCGTCCGCCTGCTGCTCGACGGACGGCGTTTTCCGTATACCGCAGGGCAGGCCGCGATGGTCGGCCTGGCCACTCAGCCGGAGCTGGTTCCGTACTCCATTGCGTCGGCGCCGGAGGAGACTTCGCGGCAGGGCTACCTGGAATTCCTCTTCAAGATCGAGGGGGGCAGTCACGGCGCACACGTCGCCGGCCTGAAGCGCGGATCCCCGGTCGCGGTGGAGGGACCGTTCGGGTCGTTCGTGTTTCCGCCGCGCCCGGAAGAGCGGGAGTTCCTGTTCGTGGCCGGCGGCACGGGCATCGCGCCGCTTCGCGCGATGATCTGCCACGCCTTCGAGTCGCGGCAGCCTGGGCAGCTTCGTTTGCTGTACAGCGCGCGCACGCCTTCCGACTTCGCCTACCTGCCGGAGCTCAAACGCTACGCGCGTAAAGGCCGCATAGAACTGTCGCTGACGGCGACACGGGAGGTGCCGCCGCGATGGCGCGACGGGCGCGGCCGCATCACATCCGATCGCCTCGCGCGCCTCGTCAGGACGCCCGAGACGCTGTGCTTCGTGTGCGGTCCGACGGCGATGGTCGATGACGTACCGCGGATGCTGCTGAACCTGGGAATAGAGCGTCGGCGGATTCGCGTCGAGGAATGGTGACACTCGAAAGTAAGAAACCGCGGAAGTAAGGAACCGGGGAAGCGGGGGCGAACGAACGCGAACTGAAAGAATGCTCTTCGAGCCGACTTACTTCCCGGTTCCTTACTTTCTTACTTCTTTACTTTCTTAGTTCAACTACGGCTGTATCTGCAGCGTGGATTTGACGTCGGTGACGCCGCCGATCTTGCGGGCAACTGCGACGGCCTTGGCCTCTTCGGCCTTCGTCTTGACGCGGCCCGAGAGAGTGACGACCCCCTTGAACGTGTCGACGTCGATGCGCATGCCGCCGACATCGGGATCGTTCAGGAGAGACGTTTTCACACGCGTGGTAATGGTTGCGTCATCGATCGTCTCGCCGACGGTCTTGCCGCAGCCGGCGAGCAACGGGACGACCAGGGCGAGTGAAAGCATCCATGCGGTCAGGCGACTGTATTTCTTCTGCATCGGGCGGCCTCCGGAACCTCCCCGCGCGGCAGCGACTCGCACGGTAGAGCGTGTTGTACCTTTTCCGAGACAGCAAGCTACATGCCGGTAGCGTGGTAGCCGGCATCCACCATCAGCACTTCGGCCGTCACCGCCCGGCCCGCGGGGCCGAGCAGGAACATCGCCGCGTCGGCAACCTCTGCGGTTTCGACCGTGCGGCGAAGCGGCGCGCGGTCGCGGTACACCTGCAGGATGCTGGAGAACCCGGATACGCCGGACGCGGCCAGCGTCTTGATCGGCCCGGCGGAAATGTCGTTGACGCGGATGTGCCGCGGGCCGAGATCGGCCGCGAGATAACGGACGGTCGCTTCGAGCGCCGCCTTGGCCACGCCCATCACGTTGTAGTTCGTGAACGCGCGCTGGCTGCCGATGTAGGTCAACGTCACGACGCTGCCGCCGCCGCGTTTCTCCATGAGCG
>JBOGIX010000747.1:0-3841 GCA_050744685.1 Vicinamibacterales bacterium
GAGCTGTATACGCACCTTTCCGGCATCGCACGCGAGCGCGGCATCGCCACGGTTGCCGATGGCAGCAACGCGGACGACCGCGGCGATTACCGGCCGGGGCGCCAGGCGGCGCGCGAGTTCGGCGTCCGCAGCCCGCTCGACGAGGCGGGGCTGACCAAGGCCGACATCCGCGAGCTCTCGCGGCGCGCCGGCCTGCCGACGTGGGACGAGCCCGCCTCCGCCTGCCTGTCATCGCGCATCCCCTACTTCAGCGAAGTGACCGACGAGAAGCTGCGGATGATCGAGCAGGCGGAAACGGTCCTCCGCGATCTGGGCTTCCGCATCTGCCGCGTCAGGCATCACGACGCGCTCGCGCGGATCGAGCTCGGTCGCGACGAGATCGCACGCGCGCTCGAACCCGAGATGTCGGAGGCCATCGACCGGCGGCTCCGCGAGATCGGGTATCAGCACGTCACGATCGATCTGCGCGGCTACCGGCTCGGCAGCCTGAACGAAGCGCTCCGCCTCCGTCCGCTCTAAGCTGTTGCGGACGCAGGTTACGGCGCTCGCCGTGCTGTTCCTGCTCGCGCACCTCTTTCTGTTCCCGCCGACACTCGAAGACATCGATTCGATCAACTTCGCGCTGGGCGTTCAGGATTTCGACGTGGCGCGGCACCGGCCGCACCCGCCGGGATACCCGGTGTTCATCGCGCTCGCCAGGGTGTCGACGTCGATCGTCCACGCGCTCGGCACGGTCGACCCGGTACCGCCCGCGTTGTCGCTGCTGAGCGCGATGTCGGGCGCCAGCCTCGTGCCGCTGCTGTTTGCGCTGTACCGCCGGTTCGGCGCGGACGACCGTGTGGCGTGGTGGGCGATGGCGGCGGCCGTCTGCGCGCCGTTGTTCTGGTTCACCGCGCTCCGCCCGCTCAGCGACATGACCGGCCTGGCCGTGGCCGTGTCGTCGCAGGTGCTGCTGCTCGGCGCGATCCGGCCAATGAGGGGGGCAGCCGTCCCGGGGTCAGACCCCACAGCCTCGGCGTCTGACCCCGGGTCGCGTGCGCGCGCCCGTCAGCTGATCTTCGGCGCCCTGCTGTGCGGCGTGGCCGCGGGCGTGCGTGTGCAGACGGTCATGCTCACAGCGCCCCTTCTCGTCGCCGTCCTGCTCTGGCCGGACCGGGGTCTGACCCTCGCCTCGCGCCTGGGCGGGCTTGCGGCGGTCCTGATCGGCGGGCTGCTCTGGGGCGTTCCGCTGCTCATCGCGAGCGGCGGCTTGTCCGACTATCTCGCGGCACTCGGATCCCAGGCCGACGAAGACTTCTCGGGCGTCGTCATGCTGTGGACCACGAGGTCGCCGCGGGTGGCCGTGGACGCGTTTCTCTACTCGTTCGCATGGCCGTGGGGATGGCTGACGCTCGGTCTCGGCGTGCTGGCCGCCGCGGCCGTCGGACTCGTTCGTGCCGCCTGGCGCCTGCCGCGGTCGGTCGTCCTGCTGGCAATCGCGTTCGGCCCGTACGCCGCGTTCCACCTGCTCTTCCACGAAACGGCGACGGTCCGGTATGCGCTGCCGCTCGTGCTGCCCGTCGCCTTGCTGGCTGTCTATGCAGCCGCCGGTCTCGGCCGCCGCGGCCTGACGCTCACCGCCGGCGCGCTGGTCGCCGCGACGCTCGTCATCGCGGCGCCGGCCGCTCGCGCATATTCGCGGGACGGAAGTCCGGCATTCCGCGCGTTCGACGCGGCAACCCGCAGCACGAACACGGCGGGTGTGCTCGGCATGCACGCCGGCATGCGCCGCATCGACGACTGGCGCGGCGCTCCGCCAGGATGGCGGGTGCTTCGCGCCCCGCACGGCAGCGAGTGGCTGGCGCTCGTCGAACACTGGCGCCGGGAGCCGGAGACCGCGGTGCGGTTTCTTGCCGACCCTCGCCGCACGGATCTCGCGCTCTTCGATCCCCGATCGCGCGTGCTGGAGGCGGCCGAACGCTGGACGTTCAGGGAACTGCCGTTCGTGGCCGGCACGCGGCCCGGAGCGACCGACCTGTACACGATGCGGCCGCCCGGCTGGATGCTGGATCGCGGGTGGGCGGTGACCGCGGAAGTGGGCGGCGTATCGGCGAAGCAGGGCGCCGGCCCTCACCGCGCGCCGAGCATCGCGTGGGTGCAGGCCCGCACCGATTCGGCATTGCTCGTCGTCGGTGGCCGCAACCTCTCGAGCGCGGACGGCCCCGCAGGCCGTCTGACGGTGACGGGTCCCGCCGGCGCAATCGACGCCTGGGACGTTCCGCCCGGCGTATTCCTGCGCCGCATCACGCTTCCTGCGGGCGCCCTGAGCGGCAGCGGGTATCTGCCGCTGCGGTTTCTCGCCGCGCCGGCTGACGGAACGGCTGCCGCTGTGCCGGTGTCGCTGGAGCAGTTCGATCTCCAGCCCGAGGGCATACCAGTGCTGGCGTTCGGAGAGGGTTGGGGAGAACCGGAATACAACCCGTCGACGTCCCGGGCCTGGCGGTGGATGTCGGAGCGCGCGACGCTCTGGGTCAGGCCGGTCGGGCGCGACGTGACGCTGACGTTCGCGGGGGAGTCGCCGCTCCGCTATTTCGATCGTGCGCCCATGGTCCGGATCGGTGCGGGCGACCAGGAGATGGGCAGTTTCAGCCCGTCTGCCGACTTCGAGCAGTCGATCACCCTTCCTGCAGCGCTGCTGGCCCTGACCGGCGGGCAGGTGACCGTGACGAGCGATCTCTGGTTCACCCCTGCGGCTCGGGGCGCGGCCGACGAGAGGCACCTGGCGTTGAGGATGTACCGCGTCACGGTCGACTGAAGAGCGAACCGGTTAAAGACCTTGTGGCTCGATGCCGATTTACGGAGCGTCTGAACCAGTCGCCTGTGCTGGTCAGGCGGCAATGTCGCAGAGCGTCTTCCGGCTGAAGCCGGAAGCCACACATTGTCAGCGTTTCGCGGCGAGCGCCAGGAGCGAGCTCCCGAGCGGCATGTCCACGATCCGCAGCGCCGCGGCCTCGATTGCCAGCAGCCCTGCCAGCGCGCTGTTGATCGGCGCCGGCGGCACGGTCATCTCCGCGTTCGACTCGTGATGCCCGCGAAAACGCTGCGCGAACCGCACGCCGGCGATGAGGGGCAGGATCGAAGCGTTGGTGTACGTGAGGCGATCGATGGCGAACCCGGCGCGTTCCAGGTGAGCGCGCAGCCCGGATCGCGTGTAGCGCTGGACCTCGCCGCCGAGCACGGAGTGATTGCCGCGCAGGATCGGCAGGGCGGCCACGTTGAGCACCAGATGCCCGCCCGGCGCCAGCACACGGTGCATTTCCCGCAGCGCCATGCCCGCCATGGCGTCATCGAACGCATAAATTACGTCGAAAGACGTAACGAGGTCGAAGGTTGCGTCCGAAAAGGGAAGAGACGAGGCAGACGCCCGGGCGACCAGCTGCTCCCCGTGCCTGCGCGCGTACGCGAGGCCGCTGAAGGTGATGTCGATGCCGGCCGGCCGCCCGTAGGCGCGAAGCATCCGCAGGTTGTTGCCCGTCCCGCACCCGCAGTCGAGGATGCGCAAGTTCGCGCGGCCGGCCGCCGCGCGGCGGAGCAGGGGCGCGACGAATCGTCGGAACCCGTGGAACCAGAAGTGGTCCTGCTCGGCGCGGGCCGTGGCCTCGAGAAGGCGATCCATTAAAAGCGAGCTGAAATTGACAGTGTGTACACTGGACGCTAAGCTCAAATTCTAGAGGAGAGATTGATGATACGCAGCTTTCGAGTGTGTGCCACCGTCGCGGTGCTCGCGGCGGCGCTGACGGCCGGCGCGTGTGGAAAGAAGCCTCCGGTCACGGAGCCGACTCCGCCGCCCGCGCCCGCGCCC
>JBOGIX010000748.1:0-3454 GCA_050744685.1 Vicinamibacterales bacterium
TCCCTGTTCGTCGCGAATCATGCCGAGCACATCGAGGCTCGCCTTGTCCGCGCCGGCAGGCACAGAGACGGCCGATCCGGGGACGACGATGGAGATGGGGACGTAGTACTTGTCGGCGCTCAGGCGGAAGAAGCCGCCAGTGACGAGCACGGGCAGATCCGTGGCAGAGACGGCGGCAAACAGCTGCTCCTGCAACTGCCTGTCGCGATCGCCGCGGCTCGTGTGGGCGAAGTCGTGGGCCGCGTAGTAGCCGGCCCGCGCCTCTACCCGGAGTCCGTCGCGCTTGACGCGCACCTGGACGCGGCGGAACCGGCCGTCCTTCACCGCGTTCGTGCTGCTGTAGCCGAGGAGATAGTAGGCGGACATGTCGCGCTGCACGCGCGTGAACGCTTCGCCGAAGTCGTTGGTATCGGTGAACGCACGGCCGCCGGTGTCGGCGGCGAGCGAGGTCAGCGTGTCCTGCGAGGATGCCAGCCGGGAGAACTGCTGGGCGACGGCGCGTCCCGAGAACATGCCCTGGCCGCGGCCACTGCCCTGGCGCGCGTCGCCGCCGGGCACCACGCCCTGGAGGCCGCGTGTATCGATCGGGTAGATGGCGACGTGCGCGCGGACGGCAGCATTGATCGCGGAGCGCAGCTCGACCAGGTTGTCCTGGCCGCTGCGCTGTATGCCGGCGCTGAAATAAAGGATGGCTTTCTTCTGCTCGATCGGCGCGAGCGTTTCGGCGAGCGCGCGGAGCGCCCGGAGCCGCACGTCGTTGTTGAACAGATCGAGCTCGGTCGCCTCCACCGCCGCGGGTTCTTCGGCGGCGGCCGCCTCGTCCGCTTCGACGGTGCCCGGCGCGGCGGCGTCGGTGGCGAGCCCCTCGGTGTACGCGAGCTGCGCGAGGGCCGCCTCCACGCGCGCGCGCTCTCCGGTGAAATCCGTCAGGACGTCGAGCGTAGACCCGACCGCGGCGACGGCGACGAGATCCGCGGCGCTCATCTGATCGGCGGCGTACTTTCGTGCCGAGTCGATGGCGCGCTGCACGTCCTCGGGCTGCATCGAGCTGACGTCGAACAGCAGCACGATCAGGCGTCGGCCCGCCAGCGCGTCGGCCGCCATTGGTTCGGGTGCAGCTGCGCCAGCGTCGCCCCCCGCCGGTTCCGACATCTTCGCCTCGGCGCCGGCAAGCAGATCGGGCGCATGCGCGACCGGTGCCGGCGCGTCCGGGATCTCCTGGAACGTGAAGTTGAGCAGCTCCTGTGCATGGCCGTCTTCACGGATCTCGAAGTCGCCCTGCGCCAGGCCGCGCACCACGTTGCCGTCCCGATCGCGCACCACGACGTCGATGGACACGACCTCGCGCGTGCTGCGGAAGACCGGGGGCTGATTCGCTTGCTGCGCCTCGGGCAGGGCAGCCGACATTGCCAGTAGCAGCATCGCCGCTGCAATTGGGTGTTTCGCCAACTCCCAACCTCCAACTCCCAACTCCCAAAGCGCGTGGCTCGGCGGCGTTGGGTGAACGGCGGCCCGCATGGAGATACCAGCACGCCTTCCACCCAGATTGTTCGTGTTCATCGCCTTTGGAGTTGGAAGTTGGGAGTTGGGAGTTGGAGTCCGCATCGGCCCGGTGACAGCCTAGAACCGGAACCGCAGGTTGACCTGCATGGATCGCATCGGCCGGACCGACAGCACCTGGCCGAACGTCGGCGAGTTCACAATCGTATCGATGGCGGCGTAGTTCACCAGGTTCAGCAGGTTCGACGCGTTCAGCTGCAGCGTGACCGTCCGATTGCGCGGCAGCCGGACGTCGCGCGCGAACTGCGCGTTCAGCTGGCGGCTTCCGGGCCCGATGATCATGTTGCGGGATGCGTTGCCGAACGTCCCGGCCGCTGGCAGGCTGAAGGCGGCGGTGTCGAAGAAGAGGTCGATCGTCGGATCGGCGATCTGCAGCGGCTCGCCGTTGTAGTTCGCGCGCAGCGTGCCGTTGGTTCCTCGTGCCACATCGGTTGCCGAGCCGGTCACGCGCGGTGTATACGGCGTGCCGGACTGCCAGGTAAACGACGTCGAGGCGCGCCAGTTCTCCAGGAGCGCGGCCAGCACGCCGCCGCGATTCAGCCACGGCCGATCCGGACCGAAGGGCAGCTCGACGCTCAGGTCCAGCGAGAGCTGATGGCGCCGATCGAAGCTCGAGAGCCCCCATTCCGCGGCAAGGTCCTGGTCGTCCTGCGCGACGACCGACCCGCCGCCGCCGACGCTGGATGCGTTGTCGCGCGAGCGGGCCAGCGTGTAGCTCACGCTGCCACCGATCCCCTTGACCGGCCGCCGGCGGAGGCGAAACGTTGCGGCGTGCAGTACCGAGGATCCTTCCGACGTCTGCCACAGGAACGGCTGGACGCCGTCGATGCGCAATCCGTCGGGACCGCGGTTCGGCGCGCGGAGGAGGTCGAGGCTGGAGCCGCGGGTGTGCGTGTAGCCGGCGCCGACATTCCAGGCCTGGCGGAGATCACGCGCCACGTCGACGTTCCACGTCTGCACGGTGCCGAGGGCGTAGTCGCGCTGTACGCCGTAGTTGTTGGTGGTATCGTCCGGCGACGCGGCGGTGGCCAGCGGATCCGTCAAGCTCAACCTCGCCTTCGCGGTGCCGAGCGCGGAGTTCGTGGTCGCGAATGGCGGCTGTCCGACGAGCTGACGCGCGATCGACGCATACGATCCCGAGTTGAAGCTGACGCCGTAGCCGCCGCGGAGGACCGTGCCCGGCCTGACTCGCCAGGCGGCGCCGATCCGCGGCGCGATGTTGTTGACGTCGGTCTGCATCAGCGCGTCGGGGAACGTGCCCGAGTACGGCCCCGATTCGCCGGAGACCACCGGCGCAACCGCGGTGAAGCCGGGCGCGGCGTCGAGGTTGACCATCTGCCCGCGCGACTCGACGAACGGCCGGAGCAGCTCGTAGCGCAGCCCGAGGTTGAACGTGAGCGACGAGCTCCGCCGCCACTCGTCCTGCAGGAAGAGGCTCATCGATCGGCCGGTGAGCGCCACATTGCCTGGCCCGTACTGCAGGCTTGCCTGCTGCGGCAGGCCGAGCAGGAAGTCGGCGAAATCGAGACCATCGCCGCGTGCCGTGTCCACACCGCCCGACGCGTACAAGCCCGTGAAGACGAACGCGCCTCGCGCGTTTGGATCGGTGCGGCTGTTCGACCTGTCCCACCGATAGTCGCCGCCGAGCCGCAGCGTGTGCGCGCGGAACGGACGTGTCCACGTGTAGCCGGCGGAGATACGGCGATCGGATCGGGTCGACGGATCGAGATCGCGGACGCCAGTCAGGCTGCTGAACGACAGGTCGGGCACGCCCCAGGCGAACGGATCGCTGGACACGCCGGTGATACCGGCGCCCCCCGCGACATCTTCGACGTTCGCGTACTGGTTGATCGATTGCGATCGCGTTCCCGACAGCGTCACGTTGACGTTGTGC
>JBOGIX010000749.1:0-2578 GCA_050744685.1 Vicinamibacterales bacterium
CGTCGAGCAGTTCCGCGATCTCCGATCGTTCCTCGCGCAGCCTCGATCGCGACCGGCTGCGGGCCCGCCGGAGCGCGAGCCACGCGCGTGCCGCGCCAATCGCCGACGTTTCCCGCTCGACGGCAAACAGCCCCGCTATCGCCAGCAGCGGCAGCAGCGCCGCCGCCACCGCCGCGGCAACACCATCGACCAGCCATCCGATGACGGCGACGATTGCCGCCAGCCAGACGGCATACACCGCAGCCCCGACGAACACCTGGGCCGTCGCGGCGACGTCACGTTCCTTCGCGGGGAGCCGCGCCAGCCAGCCGGTGACGTGATACGGAATCCAGAAGATCACGAGGCCGACGATCGCGAGCGGCACCAGGACGATGGCCAGCGCGCCCTCACGTAACATGAAGCGCGAAGCGGCGCGGGCGGAGACATCCCAATCGAGATGCCGATCGCGGAGCCGGAACCGCCGCAGCCGCTGGTCGTAGCGGCGCAGCCGGACGGCAATGCTGGTGAAGCGCTCGCCATGGGCCTCGCGCAGGCGGGTCATCCCGAGGGCAATCGCGCGGCGCCGGTCGATGCGCTCCTCCGGGCTCCGTGCCGGTCCGCGCGCCGCCGCATACAGCCGCTCCACGCGCGTGATCAGGATCGCGTCTGCCTCGGGATCCGCCTCGACCAGCAGCCGCCGCATATGCTCCGCGATCCGCTCGGTGGCCAGGCGCACGGTCAGCTGATCGTCGCCGGCCCGCGCCAGGTCGCGGACGTCGAACGGCCGGCCGTAGAGCACGGTGACCCGCGATCTGAACGCTGTCTTGCGGTCGAAGTTGAGCCCGACCGCCACGAGATGCACGTGGGTGCCCTTGCGCTCCGCGGCGAGCGCCATACGTGCGGCGCCGGTCCGCAGAGGCTCGAGTCTGCCCGACGAATGGCTGATCCCTTCGGGAAAGATGCAGATCGCCTGTCTCGCGGCAAGGGCGGCGTCCACCGCCGCGAAGGTATCGACATTGCGTGAGACGTCCACTCCCTGATCGAGCCGGCGATACACGGGGATTGCGCCCGCTGCCTTCAGCACCGGCCCGAAGGCGCCGTCGAACAGCGTCGACTTCGCGAGGAACCGCACGTCCCGGCCGGCGGTTGCCCACACGAGCGCGGGATCGAGCAGCGCGTTGGGGTGGTTCGGCAGCAGCAGCGTGGCCCCGACGACGGGCACGCGCCCGGCGCGATCGACGCGGTAGAAAATGCGCGAGACGGCGTGCGCGAGCCAGCGGACGATGGTCGAGCCGTGGTGCGTGGCCACGTCAGGGCAGGCCCGTCAGTTCCAGCCCGGCGGCCCGCGCGGCGGCGCGCCCTTCCTCGACCTTCACGAACGCGAGGATCGCGGCGCCGACGATGAAGAAGACGGCGACAGCGAGGATGGCGCTGCGCCCGGACCCGCTGCGCTCGACGACGAACGCGAAGATCGCCGGCCCGAGCACGCCGGCATAGCGCTCGAACACGCTGAAGAAAGCGAAGAACTCCGACGACTTGTGGCGCGGGATCATGCTGGCGAAGAGCGACCGGCTGAGCGCCTGCGTTCCGCCCTGCACCATGCCGACGAGCGCGGCGAGCGCAAAGAAATGGGCCGCGCTCGTCATGAAATAGCCGAGGATGGTGATGCCCACGTAGATGGCAAGACCGGCAAATACGGCGGTTTTCGCCCCGGTGCGCCTGGCGATCGCGCCAAACGCGAAGGCGCACGGCACGCCGATGAACTGCGTCATGAGGAGCGCCGAGATCATCGCGCTCTGGGGCAGCCCGATCGCCGTCCCGTAGATCGTGGCCATCCTGATCATCGTCTGGATGCCGTCGTTGTAGAGCAGGAACGCGAGCAGCAGCAGAAAGGCCTGGCGATAACGCCGCAGCTCGCGCAGCGTTTCACCGAGACGGTGGACGCCGGTGAGCAGGGCGCTGCCCCCCGGGCGCTCGTCGCGTTCGATGCGCACATCCGGCTCGGGTACCTGGCGGAACAGTGGAATGGAAAAGACGAGCCACCACACGGCGACGCTGGCGAACGCAAGCCGTGTCGCGGTTCCCGCGTCCGGGATGCCGAACAGCTCCGGCTTCTGGATCATGAGCAGATTGACGGCGAGCAGCACGCCCCCGCCCAGGTAGCCAATCGCATAGCCCGCCGACGACACACGATCCAGGTCTTCGCCACTCACCAGGTGCGGCAGCAGCGACTCGTAGAAAACGATGCTGCCGGCAACGCCGACGTTGACGATGACAAAAAGCGTGAGGCCGAACGCCCACTCGCCTTCGCCGATCCAGAACATGGCGGCGCAGGCGATGCTGCCGATGCCCATGAACACGCCGAGCAGCTTCTTCTTGATGGCGGTGTAGTCGGCCACGGCGCCAAGCACCGGCGCCACGATGGCCACGATGAGAATGGCAATCGTGGTCGCCCAGGCGAACCGGCCCATCGCCACTGCTTCGCTCTGCCCGGCCGCCGCCACCTTCTGGTAGTAGATCGGGAACACGGCGGCAATGATCGTCGTCTGCACCGCGGAGTTGGCCCAGTCGTACATCGCCCACGCGCGCAGGTCCGGGC
>JBOGIX010000750.1:0-5776 GCA_050744685.1 Vicinamibacterales bacterium
AGGTGAAGCTGACGATCAGCGAGGACGAGAACTGGTCCGAGCTGAACGAGGGCAAGATCGCGGCCTCGGTCACCACGGTCGACGTCCTGGCGGCGTACGGACGGCAGCTGCACGCCGTCGTGCCCGCCCAGATCGGGTTCTCCCGCGGCGCCGACGGCATCGTGGTGCGCAGCGACATCAAGCGCATCAACCAGCTGAAGGGAAAGACGATCGCGACCGCGCAATTCACCGAGGTCGACTTCCTCATTCGCTATCTCGCGCAGGAAGCGGGGTTGCAGCTGAACGCCCTCGGCAGCCTCGACGCGGCGCCGCATCCCGATCGCCTGAATCTCGTGTACACCGAGGACGGATTCGGCGCCGGCGATCTGTTCCTGAACGACCTCAAGTCCGGCAAGAACCGCCTGGCCGGCGCTGTCACGTGGGAGCCGAAGGTCTCGGAAGTCGTCGACGGCAGCGGCGGCCAGGCGCACGTCCTCACCACCAACCGCAACCTGCTGATCGTCGCCGACGTGCTGATCGTGCACCGCGGCTTCGCGCAGGAGCAGCCGAAGATCGTGCAGGGACTCGTGCAGGGGCTGCTCGAGGGCAACCGCATGGTGCGGCAGAAGCCCGATCAGCATCTCGACGTGATCGGCAAGGCGTTCAAGTGGAGCCGCGAAGACACCAAGAGTGAGCTGGCCAACGTGCATCTCGCCAACCTGCCGGAGAACCTGGCGTTCTTCTCGGGGGCGATCGATGCCGCCGGCAGCTTCGGCGGCATCTACCAGTCCGCCGTGCTGGCCTATGGCAGCGACGTGATTAAAGATCCGCCCGATCCAGGGCGGTTCGCCGACGCGTCGGCGCTGCAGGCGCTCGAGAAGACGGGGCTCTTCAAGGACCAGACGATTGCGATCGCACCGATCCGCACCGGCACGACCGCCTCGGTCGAAGCGGACCCGCTGCTCAGCAAGGACATCCGCTTCTTCTTCGAGCCGAACTCGGCGACGCTGGATCAGTCGAACCAGGACAACGTCCGGAATCTCGACGCGATCAAGCGGCTCCTCCAGGTCAGCCCCGGCTCCACCCTGCTGCTGCGCGGCCACGTCGACAACGCCCGCGTCGACGAGTTCCGCAAGGTGGGCGGCGAAGCCTACGTGCGCACGCAGGCGCTCAAGGCGATGGAGTTGAGCAAGAATCGCGCGGCGGAGATCCGCAAGCTCCTGATCGAACGCTACAACACCGATCCGAAGCGCCTGGACATCGTCGGACGCGGATGGGAGGAGCCCGCCGGCCCGAACTCCGATCTCAATCGCCGGGTCGAAGTCCACTGGTTCACGCTGGAATAGCTTCCGGCTTCCAGCTTCCAGCTTCCAGTTAGTGAGAGAACTACATGCCCAACTTCTACATGTCCCTGAAGCGCAAGTATGGCCAGCCGAGCGGCATCACCCGCCGCGAGATGCTGCAGCGATCCTTCGCGGCGGGCGCCGCCCTCCTCATCTCCGAGCGCTTCAGCGGACCGATCTCCGCCGCTGCCGGGCGCGTGGTGGTGGTCGGCGCCGGGTTCAGCGGGCTCGCCGCCGCCTACGAGCTCTCGCGCGCCGGTTACGAGGTCACGGTCGTCGAAGCCCGCAACCGCGTCGGCGGACGCGTCATCAGCTTTTCGGATCTGGTCGCGGGCAAGAATGTGGAGGGGGGCGGCGAGCTGATCGGATCGAATCATCCCGCCTGGATCGCGTATGCCAAGCAGTTCAAGCTCGAGTTCCTCGACGTCAGCGAGGAGGACCTCGACTTTCCCGTCATCCTCGGTGGCAAGGCGCTGACCTCCGAACAGTCCGGGCAGCTGTGGGAGGAGATGGAGAAGGCCTTCAACACGATCGTCACCGACGCCGCGAAAGTGGACGCCGACGAGCCGTGGACGGCGCAGAACGCCGAGGCCCTCGACCGGCGGACGATGGGAGACTGGATCGAGAAGCTGAGCGCATCACCGCTCTGCCGGTCGGCCCTGCAGACGATGATGATGGCCGACAACGGCGTCGTCACGGAGTGGCAGAGTTATCTGGGCAACCTGGCGATGGTGAAGGGCGGCGGCCTGGAGAAGTATTGGGAAGAGTCGGAGGTCTACCGCTGCAAGCGGGGCAACCAGCAGCTCGCGCACAAGTTCGTCGCCGCGATCGGCGCGCCGAAAGTGCTGACGCGGACGCCGGTGCGTGCCATCGCGATGACCGATCGCGGCGCGCGCGTGACGCTCGGCGACGGCAAGGTGCTCGAAGCGGAGCACGTGCTGCTGACGGCGCCGCCCAGCGTGTGGAACAAGATCGCGATCGATCCGGTCCTGCCGCCGGCGCTGGGCCCGCAGATGGCGACGAACATCAAGTACTTGATGGCGCTCAAGTCGGCGGTGTGGCGGCGCGCCGAGCTGGCGCCGGAGCTCCTGTCCGACGGCCCGGTCTCGTTGACATGGCACGCGACCGACGGACAGCGCGGGCCCGGCGAAGCGATGGTCGCGTTCTCGGGCGGACCTGCGGCCGACATCTGCCGCGGCTGGACCGCCGCACAGCGCGACAAGAACTACCTCGCCGAGTTGAACAAGGTGTACAAGGGCTTCTCCTCGAGCTTCCTGCGCGCGCGCTTCATGGACTGGCCGTCGGACACGTGGGCCAAGGCATCGTATTCGTTCCCCGCGCCCGGGCAGGTCACCACACAGGGCCCGACGCTGCGCAAGGGAATCGGACGGCTCCACTTCGCCGGGGAGTACACCAGTTACGCGTTCATGGGCTACATGGAAGGCGCGCTCAACTCGGGGGCCGCGGCCGCGCGCCGAATCGCGCTCACCGACGGCATCATCAAGGACAAAGCCGCGTAACGGCGAACGGAACGCAGCCATGACCACGAAGACGACGGCGTGCGCCGCCATGCTGATGGTGTCCCTCGCCGCCTGCGGGGACAATTCGGGGCCGGGCACTGTCGGCCGCACGGCGGAGGCGCCCAGCCGCGCCGAACGCCAGATCGACGAGGCGTTGCGGGGATTCACGCAGGGCGCGCCCCGCGAAGGACTCGCCGCCGCGATCGCGATCGACGTCTCGGGCAGCATGAACGATCGCGTCACCGGCGAGGACGGCCGGCGCGCCCGGAAGATCGACGTGGCACGGCGTGCGGCCCGCGATCTGATCGAGCAGTTTGCCGCCTACGCCGACGCGCACACGGACGAGCCCGTGCTGCTCGGCGTCTACGAGTTCAGCCGCCGCAGCGGCGAGCCGGACGCGCGCGCGATCATGCCGATGGGCCCGCCCGATCGCACGCAGGCCGACGCGGCGCTCTCCAGGCTCGATCCCGACGGCGGCACGCCCATCGGACAGGCGATGCTCGTCGCCAAGCGGGAGCTCGACGCCACCGGCCTGTCGCGGCGCCACCTCCTCGTCGTGTCCGACGGCGAGAACACCGACGGGTTCAAGCCGGAAGAGGTCGCCGCGGGGATCGCGCGCCGTCCCGACGCCGAACGCCCGTCGATGTACTTCGTCGCGTTCGACATCGAAGCCCGGCGCTTCAACGCCGTGCGCGAGGCCGGCGGCCTGGTGCTCGCGGCCGCCAACGGCAAGGAGCTGAACGACACGCTCGATATGCTGCTCACGGGGAAGATACTTATCGAGAAATAGATCGGTACTCGGGGCTCGGTACTCGGGTTCGGGGGTTTGGGGGGTCTCGAACCATCGGGGTGAAAGTCGCGATGGAAAGGTAGTACTGCGGCTTGCACCCGATTGGTTGGCGAGCCCCGAGTACCGAGCCCCCGAGCCCCGAGTACCGAGCACCGAGTTATTGGCGAGCTTTGGACAGACTCACCAAATTCGCCATGAGCCTGTACGCACCGTCGGTGCCCGCGGGCAGCTGGCGCCACAGGCCCAGGCCGACGTAGAGCCAGCGTCCCTTGCCGTAACGCGCCTCGACGAGCGCGCCGCGCTTCGGGCCCTTGTTGAATTCGAACGGGTCCTCCATCTCGATCAGATCGACGTACTGGCTGGCCTTGTCGCCCAGGAAATAGAGGCCCCGTTCCTGCACCCACCCCTGCCACGCGGTCTCGTCGATCCGGTTCGGCCACGTGAACACGGAATGCGCCGGGGCGAGCAGCCTGACCGGGGCGGTTTCGTCGGTGACCCGGTTGGAGCTCACGTCTGCAGGGAACGGACCGTATTGCGCCCGGTTGAACTCGGTCTTGTTGTACTGCACGATCACCGTACCGCCGTTCTCCACGTACTGCAGCAGCCGGTGATTGTTCGCGCGCAGATCGTCGCGCCGCTCGTAGGCTCGAACGCCGGTGACAATCGTGTGGTACTTCGACAGGTCCCCCCATGCGAGCTCGTCGCTGCCGAGAAGCGTCAGGCTGACGCCGAGCTGCTGCAGCGCGGGAGGCACCTGATCGCCGACCCCCATGATGTAGCCGACGCTCAAGCCAGGCGCGACCTCCACATCCATCACTTTCAGTACCGTCGTGGCCGGGATCAGCTTGTGACGGCGGTTGACGTGCGGATACTCGATCACCTGGTAGCCCGTGCTGAACGGCGCGGCAGCGGCGCCCGACGATGCCGAGGGCGTGGCTTCAGCTGTGATGGTCACGTCCCCGGCGGCGATCTGTGCTGGCGGCGACACGGTGAAGCGGGTCGTAACGGCCTCGTCCTCGCGTGTGAATGCGACCGCCGCCGCGCCCGGCGCCACCCGCCAGCCTGTGGGCGTCTTCAGCCTCACTGAGGCACTGGCCGCACCTTTTGCGCCGTTGGTGACGGTGACCCGCACTTCGCGGCTGCCGCCAGGCGACGGCGATCCGTTCGTAGACTTCGATGCCGGCCCTTTGAGCGGGAGCACGGCAATCTCGGGGGATGCGCGCACGGCGAGGGCAGGCACGACGTGCAGCTCCATGCGCTTTTCGCCGACGAGGCCTGCGCCTTCATAGCGGAACTGGACCGGTAGCTCCCGCACGATTCTGGCGCCGGCGATCTCGAGCTCGAGCGACACTCTGAAGGGCGTGGGACGGAACGGCAGCCCGAAGGGCGCATCGGGCGCGAACACCGATCGCCCTCCCTCGTCGGGACGTTCCCAGTACGGACCGGTCAACGGCGCGTCCGCAGGTACATGCGCTTCGACCGTGCAGAAGAACGGCGCGGCCAGCGAGGCCGCCGCGGAGGCGCACGACGGCTGCCCCTCGAGTCCCTGCAGCGCGACGCGGCGCACGGCGACTTCACCTGCGCCCCGATTCGCGACCGCCACGGTGACGCTCACCGGCTGCCCCGCCACCACGAGGCCATCGTTGCCGAGCGCGTCGATCCTGAGCGACTGCGCCAGGACGAGTGCGTCCTGGAACTGTTCTTCCTTGAGCTTCAGCCGGAGATCGATCTCGTACCGCGCGTCTTCCGCCTCGATCAACGAGGCGAGATCCGCCCGCAGCCCGCGCACGGCTGCGAGGCCGGCGACGAGGTGCTCGATCGTGGCCGCGGGGCCCGCCGACGCGAGGGCATCGCGCGCGGAGGCCACGAGGGAGCTCGTCACGGCCAGCCCCCTGATGAGGCCGTCAGGCTGATGGCTGCCGGCGAAGCGGACGAGGCTCATCAGCGACGTATCGATCCCGTCGAAGAGCGAGGATTCGTTCCTGTCGCGCGCGCCGGGCAGCACGGTCTCGACGAGACGGTAGCGCGCCGAGGTGGGCGCCGGCGGAGGCACGAGCGGTGCGCGCCCCTGGCACATGTGCATGCCGGCCGCCACGCTGCCTATCTCGCCGACCGTGCAGCCGAGCAGCGGCTCGTACTTGTTC
>JBOGIX010000751.1:0-3752 GCA_050744685.1 Vicinamibacterales bacterium
GCCCGAGACCCACGATGTCATCCGCGCAATTCGCCGCCACATCGACGAGCATTACGAGAACCGCATGCTGCTGGCGGAGGCGAATCAGTTACCCGCCCAGGTGCGCGCCTACTTCGGGGAGGGCGACGAGTGCCAGATGGCGTACCACTTCCCGCTGATGCCGCGCGTGTTCATGGCGCTGCACGTCGAGGATCGCCAGCCGATCGTCGACATCCTGCGCAAGACGCCTCCGATTCCCGACTCGTGCCAATGGGCGCTGTTTCTGCGTAACCACGACGAGCTCACGCTCGAGACGGTGACCGACGAGGAGCGCGACTACATGTATCTCGCGTACACGGCGGAAGCCCAGGGCCGGCTGAATCTCGGCATCCGCCATCGTCTGGCGCCCCTGCTCGGCAACGATCGGCGGCGCATCGAAGTGCTGACCAGCCTCCTGTTCTCGTTTCCGGGCACGCCGGTCCTCTACTACGGCGACGAGATCGGCATGGGGGACAATCTGTATCTCGGGGATCGCAAAGGCGTGCGCACGCCGATGCAGTGGACCAGCGACCGCAACGGCGGGTTCTCGCGCGCCGATCCGGAGCGGCTCTATGCCCCGCTCATCATGGACCCGGTCTACGGCTACCAGGCCGTCAACGTGGAGGCACAGCAGCGCGATCCCGCTGCGCTCCTTCAGTGGATGCGGAACATGATCGGCCTGCGCCGGCTGTTCAAGGTCTTCGGCCGTGGCAGTCTCGAGTTTCTCAAGCCGGAGAACCGGAAGGTACTGGCCTACCTTCGTCGCCACGACGGGGACACGATCCTCTGCGTCGCCAACCTGTCGCACCTCGTGCAGCCGGTGCTGCTCGACCTGTCGCCGTTTGCCGGGCTGACGCCTGTCGAAATGCTTGGATACACCGAGTTTCCCGTCATCACGGAACGGCCGTATTTCCTGACACTCGGCCCTTATGGCTTCTACTGGTTCGAGCTCCAGCGCGCCCTCGGTTGAGGACGCCGCGCCCGCCGATCTGATCGTGGGCGTGCCGACGTACAACCATGCCGGCACGATCGGCGCGATCGTGAGGTCCGCGCGCGCGGCCATCACCGGGGAGTTTCACGACCTGCGAGGGCGGATCATCATCGCTGACGGATCCTCGACCGACGGGACCCCGGCCCAGGCCGCGGCAGCACTCGGCGAGGGCAGGGATTCTCTGACCGTGCTCACCATTCCGAACCGCGGCAACGAGGGGATCGAGCTGCCGTATCACGGCACCGTCTCCGGGCGAGGGCGCGCCCTCCACGTGCTGCTCGAAGCGGCGCGCGACAGCGACGCGCGTGCCGTCGCGGCGCTCGATGGCAACGCCGCCGGTACGACTCCGGCATGGGTTGCCGCCCTGGCGCGCCCCGTGCTCGATGGCAGCTTTGATTTCGTGGCGCCTCGCTACAGGCGTCATCCGTTCGACGGCGCGCTGATCAGAAGCATCGTTCAGCCGGTGTTCCGCGCGTGCTATGGGCTGCAGCTCGAGCAGCCGATGGCGACCGACTTCGGGTGTTCCCGCCGGTTGCTGGAGCACGTGCTGAACCCGGGCATCTGGCCAGGCGATGGCGATCACACGCTGATCGACCTGTGGCTGGCGGCCACGGCCGCATCGGGCGGCTTTCAGGTCTGCGAGGCGGCCGTCGGCACGAGGCGTCGCGGGGCGCGCGAGGAGGCGCAGGACCTGAGCGGCACGATCGCCCGGATCGTCGGCGCGCTCTTCACCGAGCTCGAGCGCCGCGCCGCGGTCTGGCACCGGGTGCGAGGCTCGACGGCCGTTCCGCTGTTCGGCTCGCTTCCGGACGACACGCTGGAGGCACCGGCGGTCAATCCGTCCCTGCTTCTCCAGTCGTTCCGCCTCGGCTATCGCGAGCTCGCGGACGTCTGGGCCGAAATCCTGCCGCCGGCCACCATTCTGGAGCTCAGGAGGCTCGCGGCCGCTCCGGAGGAGACGTTCCGGATCGACGATCACCTCTGGGCCAGGATGATCTACGACTTCGCACTCGGACACCGCCTGCGCGTGATCCCCCGCGATCACCTGCTGCGCTCGCTCACGCCACTCTATCTTGGCTGGCTCGCGTCGTTCATCCTTGGCGCGCGGAACGAGCCGGAGAACGAGGTCGACGCCCGCCTGGAGCGCACGTGTCAGGCGTTCGAGTCGGAAAAGCCCTATCTGATTTCCCGGTGGAGGTGGCCGGAGCGCTTCCGCCCCATGAGGCTCAACGGATAGACAGCGGGCAACGGACGAGAGCCGTGTAGGAGTTTTGCGATGTGGGAACAAACAAACCGGATCATCAGCCAGGCGGCAACCCGGATCTCGGACAACCTTGCCGACTTCCTGCCCGGTGTCGTCGTTTTCTGCCTGATCGCCCTCGTGTTTGGCGTGCTGGCCGTTGCCGTGCGCCTGATCGTCCTGCGACTGCTGCGCGAGATCCACTTCGACAGGCGCGCCAGCCACCTTGGCCTGGGATTCCTGGGTGACTGGTCGGCGGCGAGCAGCCCGTCACTCGCCCTGGCGAGGCTCGTGTTCTGGACGATCCTCGTGCTCGGCCTGCTCGCCGGGCTGACGGCGCTCGACGCCACGATGCCCAGCCAGTTCGCCCTGACGATCTTCGATTACATGCCGGATCTGCTGGCAGCGCTCCTGATTCTGATTGTCGGCAACATCCTGGCGCGCTTTCTGGCGCGGTCCGTTCTCATCAGCGCGGTCAACATGCAGATTCAGGCCGCCCGGCTCCTGAGCATCGGCGTGAAGTGGCTCGTGCTCGTGCTGGCCGGCGCCATGGCGCTCGAACACCTTCGCATCGGCCGGCAGATCCTGCTGCTCGCGTTCGGGATCCTGTTCGGCGGGATTGTGCTGGCGCTCGCGCTGGCGGTCGGGCTGGGCTCGAAGGAGATGGTGAGCCGCTCGCTCGAGCGGCAGATTCGCGAGCCGGCCGACGAGCAGGACAAATTGAATCACGTGTAGACGCGGATCCTGGGCTCGGCGCGGCTCTTCATGACGAGACGCAGATCAAACGCGGATCCCGCTCGCTTCAACGAGCCCCGGATCAAACGCGGATCAGACTCACTTCAACTCGACGCAGTCCCCACAGACGTATCACAGAGGTTTGCCGGCCATTCACGGTGTTTTCAGTGCCGGGTTGGTTCTGGTCGGCCTCCGCAGCACCAGAAACGATACCGGCACGCCGAGGGCCGCGACCGCAGCGCCGAGCAGCGTTTGTACGGGCTGGCCGATCACGAAGAGCGCGAGCACCGAGAGAATCAGCGAGAGGAACAGCAGGATCGGGAGCGGATGGAGCGGCGCACGGAACACACCGCTGCTATCGGCGGGCCGCGGGAGCACGAGCACTGCCGCCGCCGACAGGCCAAGAAAAAAGATGGTGATCGGGATGAAGTAGCCGAGGATCTGGTTGAAGGTCCCGACCAGGATCAGCAGGCATGCCAGTGCCACCTGGATGAGCGTTGCGGCGGGTGATGTTCCGCGATGTTCGTCGAATCGCGCCAGCCGCGCCGGGAAGAGGCCATCGCGCGACATCGCGAGATACATGCGCGGCGCTGCGAGCAGCGTCGCCGCCAGGCTCCCCGAGACGGCGACCACGACGATGACCGCCAGCACCCGTCCGGCGGTCTGCCCGAAGAGCGCCGCCCCGACCGCGGGGACCAACGCATCATCCGTGTGCGAAACATGGCCCGGAGCGCTCAGCGCCAAAGCGACGCTGATCAAGGCTTAGAT
>JBOGIX010000752.1:0-6164 GCA_050744685.1 Vicinamibacterales bacterium
GTGCATAACCGGGCAAAGGGTTAGGGAGCTTTGTACGAACTGAAAAGCTGGCCGATCGTATCGGTCATCCGCAGCCGCGTGTCATTTCTCGTGACGATCCGATTTCGCGGAGGCGCCTCCCCCGGACAATGCAGCAGGACGTCCGACACCCTTTCCCCGATGACGTAGCACTGCTGGCTGCCGAAAGTTGCGACGCGAAATCCGGATCTGAACACCAGCCGCCATGGCGCCGCGATGAACAGCGTTACGAGCACCGCGACTATGACCACGGCGCTCACCGCGCTGAGTGAAATCCGATCCCGATTCGCGTGCCGGATCCGGAGCAGCATGATCAGCCCGCCCACGAGCGCGAGGAGATCCAGTTCGAGGAACCTGCGGTAGAGCGACCAGCTGACCTTGTGATCAGGGTGCAGTCCCACGAGCGCGTGCGCGGGCGCGCGGTCGGCGCTCTCGGTCAGCGACAGCAGGAGCGAATGGAAGATCAGGACGATCACACCAAGACCGACTAGACCGCCGAAGGCAAGCAGCCGCGCCCAGATGGTGGGCGCGTCCAGATCGAACCTGGCGAGGAGCCGGTGCGCGGAGCTCATCATCCATCGAGCCCGATGCCGGAACCAGGGGAAGACGCCGGCAACGATCTTCGCGAGCAGCACCACGGTGTTCCAGGCCAGCAGTGTCAAGGCCAGCCACACCGCCGGACCGAGCATGGCCTGCACTCCCCAGGACACGTAAGCAAGGGGCGTCTCGCTGGCGAACTCTCCCTCGCGTCCGAGAAGCGTGTCGAACTGCAGCGTGGTCACGATGCCGGCCGCCGCACACAACAGCACAATTCCGCCGACGGCTGCCACCGATCTCTGAAGAACGCTCGATCGTGGCGCGGGGACTCGTATGGTTTGCTGCGCTTGGCTCGAATGGTCAACGGGGTCTGGCAAACGCAGACACGCGTCCAACTCCCGCTTGAGCGCCGCTGCGGTCTGTGGGCGCTTGTCCGCCTGGGGTTGCATGGCACGCTCGACGGCGTCCACGAACGCGCGCGGCAGGTCCGCGCGACATTCGGCCAGCGCCAGACGCTCGCTCGTCGCGTGCGCCCGCACCACGTCCCCGAAGCTGCCGCCCGCTACCGGATAGCGACCCGTCACCAGATGAAACAGCAGAATTCCCAAGCTGTAGATGTCCGCCGTGGGCGTCGCGCGTTCGCCGCGGAGCACCTCCGGCGGCATGTACGCCGGCGTGCCAATCAATCCCGACCAGGTGCCAGGCTCCCGCATGACCTCGCGGCCGGCGCCGAAATCCATCAGGACGATGCGGCCGCCCTCCTCGCGCATGACGTTGCTGGCTTTGAGGTCCCGGTGAACGAGGCCCTCGCGATGCACTGCCGCGAGCGCGTCGCAGAGCGCGAGGCCGTAGTGCACCGCCTCGTGTGCGTTCAGGACCCCTTGCTGCACGATCAGGGTCGAGAGCGTGCGGCCCTTGATGTATTCCATCGCCAGGCCGACTTCCCGGCCGATGCGCCTCGCGCTGTAGACGGTCACGACGTTCGGGTGGCGCACGCGCGCCAGCATCTGTCCTTCGCGCAGCACCGTGTCTTCCGAGACGTGCGACACCTTGCGGACGTCGATGACTTTCAGCGCGATGTCCCGCTTCAGGCTGCCGTCCCAGGCGCGGTGCACCACGCCAAATCCGCCGCGCCCGATCTCGTCGAGCAGGGTGTACTCACCCCACGTGACCACGCCGCCCTCACCTCGCACAGCGATTGCCTCGTGCGGCGGCGCCGTCCGAGTGCTGGACAAAGAACCATCGAATGGCGATTCCACACCCGAGACCGGCGGCGGCACCTCTTCGCGAATCAATGCGGCGATGCTGGGGTCGTCGTCGTAGTTGGCGAGGAGATCCTCAATCTCGCGGCTCAGCCGCACATCCGCCCCGCAGAGTTCCGCGATGTGCCGCGAGCGTTCGCCGGCCGGCTGCAAGATGGCCGCAGCGAGAATCTCCTTGGCGCGCTGCCACTCCTCCGGCGTCACGACGCGCGCTCCCGTCTGATGTCGTGCTTCAACCATAGTTTGGCGGTCACCCAGTCGCGCTTCACCGTGCCCGGCGACACGCCGAGCAGCGTCGCGACTTCCTCGATTGATAGACCGCCAAAAACGCGCAGTTCCACCACGCGGGCCTGGCGGGGGTCGAGGCGCGCCAGGCCGTCGAGGGCTTCTGCGAGCCGGCTCAAGGTGTCGGGCGCAACCGGTTTCGCCAAGGCTTCGTCGAACGGCACCGGCTTTCCGCCGTCCCGCTTGCCGGCGTGCCGGTGGCGCCCGTAGTCCTGGAGCACGCGGCGCATGCACTGCGCCGCAATGCCGTAGAAATGCGCACGATTGCGCCATTTGACACGCCGCTGATCGATGAGGCGCATGTAGGCCTCGTTCACGAGCGCCGTCGGCTGCAGGGTATGCTCCGCCCGCTCCCGGCGCATGTAGGCGCGCGCCAGTTTCCGCAACTCGCCATGGACGCGCTCGGCAAGCTCGTCGCGCGCGTCCACACGTCCATCGCTCCACGCGATCAGGAGATCGGTAATCTCCGGCGCCGACCTGGTCATGAGGCGCAGCTCTTTACTGTGATGTCAGGGTGGTCCTGTATACACCGTTTCCGACCCGTTTCGCAATCGCGATGATCCGTTCGGGCCGCCGACTGCGCGTGAGCACTGGTGAAGGAGGTAGTCACCATGTTCCGCACACTTCGTCAGTCCGCCGCCATCGTGGTCGTCGCCCTCGTCGTCAGCGGCGTCTTCGCGTTCGAGGCCGCCGCCCAGGGCTGGTTCCTGCGATTCATGGAACGGGCCGAGGCCTTCAGCTCGGATCGCTGGAGCCAGTATGTCAGCGCCGGGTATCACCGACTCGAAGTCGAAGGTGACGGCGATACCGACCTGGATTGCTTCGTCTTCGACTCGGCAGGCAACCTGCTGGGCGCCGATCGCGACGGTACCGACTACTGCATCGTCACGTGGTACCAGACGAGAGGCGATCGGCTGGTGTTTCGGATTTCGAACCTCGGAGACGTCTACAATCGCTACGAGTTCCGCCTCCGGTAGCGATCCCCTCGGTGACGGGCGGGGGCCGCTCCGCCCGTCGTCTTCTCTGTATCACCAGGCAAATGAGTAAGCTGAAGAGATGACACGATCCGAACTCCTGCGGCTGCGCCTGCGAAGCCAGCGCGCAATCGGGGCACGGCACGAGACGCCCGCGGACGTGGTCAGCTGGCTCGGGGCCGTGCAGTCGCAAGACTATGCGGCTGCCAAGTGGGCCCTCGCACAACGCGTCGCGACGACGAGCGATGCGGCGATCGACGAGGTGTTCTCGGCAGGCGCCATCCTGCGTACCCACGTGATGCGGCCGACGTGGCATTTCGTGGCGCCCGCCGACATCCGGTGGCTCGTGCAGCTCACCGGGCCACGCGTCAACGCCATGTGCGCCGGCTACTACCGCAAGATGGAGATCGACAGCCGCGTGGTGGTGAAATCGCACCGGACGATCGAGAGGGCGCTAGGCGCCGGCCGATACCTGACGCGCGCCGCGATCGCGGAGGCGCTGAGGAAGACGGGTGTCCTCAGGGCGTCGGACGGTCCGCTTCGCGTGAGCTTTCTGGTCATGCGCGCCGAGCTCGACGGCCTCATCTGCAGCGGGCCGAGGCAGGGCAAGCAGTTCACGTATGCGCTCATGGAGGAGCGCGTACCGCGTGCCCGGCCGCTGTCGCGCGATCAGGCGCTCGCCGCGCTCGTGTCGCGGTATTTCATCAGCCACGGACCGGCGGCGGTGAAGGACTTCGTGTGGTGGTCCGGCTTGACGGCGGCCGATACCAGGACGGGCCTGGAGATCGTGGCGCACGCGCTGGAACGCATCGAGGTGGACGGCACACCGTACTGGATGGCGCGCGACATGCCGGCGGAAGCCGTGTCGGCGCGTGACGCGTTCCTCCTGCCCGTCTACGACGAGGCCCTGCTGTCGTATCGCGACAATCGCGAGGGGCCGGCCGGCAAGATGAAGCAGATGACGCAGGACAACGGCCAGACCGTCGTGGTCGGCGGCCGTGCGGTGGGCACGTGGCGCCGTACGATCGGCCGCAAGGTCGTGACCGTCGATGTACGACCGTTCGAACCCCTGTCAGCGCGCGAGCGCCGCGCTATCGAGCCGGTCGTCGCGCGGTATGGAGCTTTTCTCGGAGTCCCTGCGATCGTCGCGTACCGACGCTGAGATCCACCTGGTCTACGGCCAACTCCCAACTTCCAACTCCCAAGGCGTGATGATCGTCGGGGCTGGGCGGAAGTCGACCAATCAGCTGGCTGGTGCGACTTCCACCGAGCTCTCCCGATCCACGCGTCTTGGGAGTTGGTAGTTGGTACTTGGAAGTTGGACGTTGAGTTGGAACTCTTAGAGAAAAGTCCCGAGGAACTTGATGATTTCTTCCCGCCCTTCCGCCGTCTCCATGTGTCCGACGTCGTAGCGCAGCAGCTTCCACCGTTCCGGGTGACCTGACGCGGCATAGACGCGAGTGAGCTCGCGGTCGATGATGTCGAGCCCTTCGACGGGCGTCAGCTTGTCGCGGAGCCCGGCCAGTCCCAGATGCGCCCGCGGCGCGATGAGCGCGTTGATCTGCGCGGTGGTGAAGTGCTTGAGCAGGGCCGGCACGTAGTAGTACACGCCGTGGCCCGATACCCCTTTTTTCGCGAGCAGCGTGTGAAAGTCGGTCAGGCAGCAGATGTCCACCGTCGCCTTCACGCGCTCGTCGAGGGCGGCCAGCCACCACGCCATCGTGCTGCCCATCGAGATTCCCAGCGTCCCGATACGAGCGGCATCGACGTCGGGGCGCGCGACGAGCCAGTCCAGCGCACGCAGGCTGTCGAAGACCATCATTCCCCAGAGCACCTGACCTTGCCAGAGCATGGCCTTGAACGTATCCGCTTCGGTGGTGTGGCTGCGCTCGCCGAACACCCAGTGGTCGATCGATACGCCGATGCAGCCGAGCCGCGTGAACACCTTCGCGTAGGGTTCCGGCTGGAGGTAGCTGCGGCCGTCGACGAACTCCTGCTTGCCGATCTTGTAGCCGCCGCCGTGGGAGTGATTGAAGAGGACCGCCGGCGCGCGTCCGGAGACGTTCAGCGGCCGCGCGACGTAGGCCGGCACCCGCTCGAGTCCATTGAGATCCAGGTCCCAGGTCTCGAGGACGTAGCCATCCCGCTCGGCCTCGCTGCGCCTGGTGCCGCCGATCGGCCCTTGGCGGTCCGGCAGGTCGCCGAGCAGCGCGTACAGCTCGCGACGCCGTTCGGCGGGTGCCGCCGCTTGCGCGCTCCTCGTCATGCCAGCCTCAAGCGGCACCCGCGGCCACATCGAGACGAGGCCGGCAAGCGTCAGCACTTCGCGGCGATCCAGTGGCTCGCGAGACATGGACACACCTCCCGCGCCGAAACGCTCGGCAGCGACCCCGACCTTACCACACGAAGTTCCTGGTTGATTTGTCGGGGCCGCGTCCGCATACTGCGGCCGTCCAACGTCGAGATGGCCGGTTTGTCCGCCGCCGTCCGTTGATTGTCAGGCGACCGCGCGCCGCAAGTCGGAATCCGCTGTGCTGAAGCCGGGATCCGCCGTGCAGGAGGCGGGATCCGGCGTGCAGGAGAAGAATGATGAGCGAGATGAACCGCCGCACGTTTCTCGCCGGCCTCTCGGCCGCGTCCGCGTTCACGATTGTTCCGCGCCGCGTGCTCGGCGGCGCCGGCTTCATCCCGCCGAGCGACATGATCCGGCTGGCGCAGGTCGGCTGCGGCACGCAGTCGCAGCGTCAGGTCAACGCCGGCATGGTGCGCCGCCCCGACCTGCAATTCGTCGCCGTCGTCGATCCCAATCGCGATACGCAGAACTACGTGGACTGGAGCCAGTGGGGGAACCGGACGACGATCCGCCGGCTGCTCGAACAACCCGAGTGGGGCGCCGCCCACAAGGGCATCCGCGCCGGGCGCGAGGTGGCGCGCGATATCATGGAGGCGTATTACAAGAAGCACGATCGTCCCGGCGGCATCCGCATGTACGAGGACTTCCGCGAGATGCTCGAGAAAGAGACCGACATCCAGGGCGTCATCAACATCACGCCCGATCATCAGCACGGCCCGATCAACATCGCTGCAC
>JBOGIX010000753.1:0-3597 GCA_050744685.1 Vicinamibacterales bacterium
CGCCGAACAAGAGCGACTCCAGCACTCGGGCGGACATCAGAGCGGCGGGAACACCGAGACCGACGCCGACTCCGGTGACCATAACTGCGTCGCGCAAGACCACTGAGGACACGTCGCGAGCGAATCAGGCTACTCGGAGCGAAGGACCTGGAGAGGATCGGTGCGCGCCGCGCGCCGTGCGGGCAGAAAGCTCGCCAGCACCGTAATCATCACGAGCAGGGCCGCGACCGCCAGCAACGTCGGGACGTCGGTCGGGCGGATGCGCACCAGAATCCCGCGAAGCACGATGGCCGCCAGGAGCGCGCCAGCAATGCCAAGCGTCAGGCCGAAACCGACGTGCAGGAGAGCACGCCGCAGCACGAGTGACCATGCCTGCGAAGGGCGTGCGCCCAGGGCCATCCGGATGCCGATTTCCTGCGAGCGCCGGGCGGCGTTATACGCGGTGAGCGCATACATGCCGAGCCCGCTGAGAATCACGGCAACGACGGCGAAGGCGCTCAAGAGCGTGCTTGTCACCCGCTGCATCCAACGAGACTTCTCCGACAATCGTTCGAGCGACTGCAGGCCGTAAACAGGCAGATTGGGGTCGAGCTTGCGGACTGCCTCGCGGAGCGCCGGCGCGAACACGTTCGGGTTCCCGCGCACGAGGATGGACGCGCGCAGACCCGGCTCGACGCCATGCGGCACATACGCAACCGGCTCCTGATCGCGCGCCAGACTCTGACGGATCGGAGGCGCGACGCCGACAACGGTCAATAACCGCCCCGGAGCGCCTGACGCGGCCGTGTCCATCAGCCGGATCTGCCGGCCGATCGGATCCTCGTTGCCGAAGAATGTGCTGACAAAAGGTTCATTGACCAGAACCGAGTGGGAGGAGGAGGATGCGTCGAGGTGCTCCAATTCGGTGCCGCGACGGAGCTTCAAACCCAGCGTCCCGAAGTAGCGCGCCCCGATGCCGACGACGCGCGTCGTGCGTCGGCGCTCGTTCTCGTGGAGCTGCTGGTTGCCGATGAGAACGGTTCGCGACGGCGACCCCATAAACGGGGGTGCGCTCGACAGAGCGGCCGCCTCCGCCCCCGCCAGCGATCCCAGGCGTTCGTCGATCTGCCGGTACAGCGACTGCCGCTTTTCGAGCGACCCGTACTTGTCTTCGGGCAGAGCGAGGCGCAGCTCCCACACGCTGGGAAGGTCGATCGCCGAGTCCGAGCGCTGCAGTACTCGCGCGCTCTGCGTCAACAGCGCCGCCGAATTCAAGAGGATCACGGTGACGGCCAGCTGCCCGACCAGCAGCCCGGTCATCAGCCGGTTCGCGCGGGGAGTCGTGCCTCGTGCGGTCTGGTTCAACACCGCGGTCAAATTAGTACGGGCCAGGTGAGCGGCCGGCAGCAACCCAAACACGACGCCGACGCCGACGCTGAAGGACGCCAGCCAGGCGAACAGCCGTCCGTCGAACGTGAATCTGGTCCAATACGGCAAGTTGAAGTCGCGGGTTTCATTGGCGAACCAGGATACGCCGAACGAGCCCAGACCAAGGCCGATGAGACCGGCCATGGCACCCATCAGGGCGCTTTCGATGAGCAGCTGGCGCACGATGCGCGCGCGGCCCGCGCCGAGGGCCAACCGCAGGGACACCTCGCGGGAGCGCGCCATCGATCGAACGAGCAGGAGGTTCGCGGCATGCGAACAGGCAATCACCATGACCAGCATCGCTGCCGCCAGGATCATCAACGGCGCGGGCTCGGTCATGCGGCCGACGAATCCCTCGTTGAGCGGGACGACCGCAACACGGCGCCAGCGATTGCCCTCGTTCAGCGGCGCCGCAATCGAGGTGAATTCGGCGCTCGCCTGTTCGGAGGTGACCCCCTCGGCCAGCCTCGCCATCACGCGGACAGGACGGTCCGCAGCGGTCGGCGCCTGCGCCGCCGGCATCGCGCGGAGTGGCTGCCAGATCTCGGTATTGACCGGAAACTTGAACCCCGGCGGCATCACGCCGATGAGGGTCACGGCGGCGTCATTGAGATGCACGGTCCTGCCGATCACCCCCGTGTCGGCGCCGTACCGGTCGGCCCACACCGCGTGACTGATGATCGCGACCGCAGGCGCGCCGATGCGGTCGTCGGCTTCCACGAAGTCACGCCCGAGGACCGGCTGGACCCCGAGCAGCCTGAACGTGTTGTGACTCAGGAACGTGCCGAGCACCTGATCGGTGGCGTGGACGTCGTCGCGAAGGTTGATCGGCGCGTCGGCATGCGCGGCGACACTCGCCGCGGAACGCGCCGCCGACCGCCACAGGTCGAACAGTGCGTATGTGGTGGCGCCGTTGTCGACGCCGACGGCCATTATCCTTTCCGGACGCTCGAAGGGAAGCGCACGGAGGTTCATTCCGTACAGCACGGTCATGATGGTCGTGCTGACACCGAGGCCAAGCGCCAGCGCGATTACCGCAGCGGTGGTGAGCCAGCGCTCTTTGATGACCTCACGCACGCCAAGCTTCAAGTCCTGCAGCAGAGCATCCGGCAGCATGATCGTGAACTCCTACACCCAGGAGGGGCGCAGCCAATCCGTCGGACGATGCGTCGCAACCACGTAGAAAGCATACGCCGCTTGTCGGCGCGTTTTAAGTGCAGAGTCGTGTCCTCGCTGACTGACCTCGCACTAAGCCCGTGGATTTCGCCTATTGGTGCGGTTGGGAACGCAGGATGGGAATGTCGGCGGCGACGACGCACACCGAAGAACGCCCGCTGTTCCGGTGAACTGCGGCTGCCGCGCACTGCCGCGTCGTGAAGCGACGGGCCGCTTTCCGACTCAGCTCGATGGTCGATCGATAGCCGCTCGCCGGCCCACACCGGCGGGCCTATGATGTGTCCATGACTTCGATGCGTTGGTTGCACGACGCTCGTGAGGATCTGTGGTTTGGCTGCCGGCGCCTGGTCCGCGACATGGACGCCACGACTGCAGTCGTTCTCGTTCTGGCATGCGGCATCGGTTTGTCGGTTGCCATGTTCGCGGTAGCCGACACCGTGCTTCGGCGCCCCTTGCCGGTTCTCGACCAGGAGCGCGTCGTCGTGCTCTGGGGGGAAGCCGGCGGAAGCATGCGCACGTTGCCTCTCACCCCTCAGCACTTCGAGCGCTTTCAAAAGGAGGCCCGAACTCTCCAGGAAGTTGCCGGGACGCTGAGCATCGACTCGTGGGCTCAACCTGTCCGCGATGGTGAGCAGTCATTCCGCGTCAACCTTTCGCCGGTCACGGGGAATTTCTTCGTCGTGCTGGGCTCGAAGGCGGTTCTGGGCCGCACATTGGTGCCAGCCGACGATCATCCCGGCGCCGCCCCTGTTGCGGTTCTCAGCTACTCCCTGTGGCGCGGCCAATTCGCGGCTAATCCGGCGGTACTTGGGCGCCGCGTGGCGTTGCGGAACTCACGTCAGGTGACGATCGTTGGCGTCGCACCGCCCGGGTTGGAGTACCCCGCTGGCACGACAATCTGGGTGCCCTTCGCGACTTTTTCGGCTGGCGAAGTGATGCCGCTCGGTCGCCTGTCGTCGCGCGCCACCGCTCAAGAGGCGGCGGCGGAGCTCCGGGCGTCGTTTGAGCGTGAGC
>JBOGIX010000754.1:0-5531 GCA_050744685.1 Vicinamibacterales bacterium
GGCTCGAGCAGCCCTGGGATGGCCCCGCGCCATTCGCATCTGCAACACTCGCCGCCGATTCCGCCGATCCGCGCCTCGTTCGCGCGCGCATGACGAACGTGGCGGCCGACCTGCCGCCGCTGCTCGAGCACATCCGGCTCGCGGGCCGGTCGGTCGACGACGTGGACGTGCGCGGGCCGAGCCTGCAGGCGGTCTTCATCCACCTGACCGGAAGGGAGCTGCGCGAATGATGCTGACGCTGATTCGCATCGGCTGGCTGAACATGAGGCGCGACCGCGTGGCCCAGGCTCTTACGTTCATTCTGCCGATCGTCTTCTTTTCGATCTTCGCACTCGTCTTCGGTGGTCGCGGCGACAGCGCAGAAACACCACGCGTCGGCATCGCCGTCGTGGACGAGGACCGCTCGGAGCTCAGTCGCCGTGTGCTCGAGGGGCTGGCGAAGGAGAAGGCGCTCGACGTGCGCCCGTCGGCAGGGGATTCCCAGGCCATCGATCGTACGAGCGCCGAGCGGCTGGTGAGGGACGGGACCGTTTCGGTCGCCGTGATTCTCCCGCCCGGGTTGGGCCGCGCATTCGAGGAAGGTGGATTCGGCACCGACACCCCGCCGGTACAGCTGCTCTCCGATCCGTCCGATCCGATTGCGCCGCAGATGGTGCAGGGACTGCTGCAGAAAGTCACGATGACCGTCGCCCCCGATCTGCTGATGCAGGGAGGGATGAAGCAGTTCGAACGGCGAGCCGGAGCGCTCACGCCGGAGCAGCGGAAAGCGGTCGATGCGTGGCTGCCGGCGCTGAGGAGCGAGGCGCTCTCCGGCAGCGCGCCGGGCAGCGGCACCGGCGCCGCCGGCATGGGCATCTCGATTGAAGTCGTGGACGTGATGCGCGCCGGCAATCGGAATGGCTCGCTGATCTCTTTCTACGCCGCGGGCATCGGCGTCATGTTCCTGTTGTTTTCTGCGGTGGGCGGCGCTGGCGGCGCGCTGCTCGATGAAGCGGAGTCGGGCACACTCGAGCGCCTGCTATCGACGAACATCGGCATGACGGGACTCCTCGCCGGCAAGTGGCTGTTCCTCACGCTCGTTGGAATGGCGCAGCTGACGGTGATGTTCCTTTGGGGCTGGCTGGTATTCGGGCTGCCGCTCTTCTCGCACGTCCCGGGCTTCCTCGTGATGACGATCGTCACCGCCGGCGCTGCCGCCGCCCTGGGGCTGGTGCTCGCCACGCTCGCCCGCACGCGGGCGCAGCTCTCGGGCTTTTCGACCATCCTCATCCTGACCATGTCGGCGCTTGGCGGCAGCATGTTCCCGCGCTTTCTGATGACCGAGACGATGCAGCGCATCGACCTGGTCACGTTCAACGCCTGGGCCCTCGACGGCTATCTGAAGGTGTTCTGGCGAAGCGCCGCGCTCTGGGAACTATGGCCCCAGGTGCTCGTTCTGGTGGCGCTTGCCGGCACGTTCCTGGCGATAGCCAGGCTGCTCGCGCGACGCTGGGAACTCGCGTGATTCCCCGGCCAGCGGGGCCGGCGTCTGCAGTACGATCCGCGGATGCGACGGCTATTCCGGCGAGGACGCGCGCGGGTGCCTTACACCCTCCTTCTGTTACTCGCGCTCTCCGCCGCGTGCCGCGACCTCGATGTCGTCACGGAGAGCTACGCCACGCTCGACGAAGCGGTGGCCGCCGGCGCCGTCGAGCGCGGATGGGTTCCCGCGGGGTTGCCCGCGAGCACACGCGAGATTCGCGAGGCGCACGACCTGGACACGCCACGTCGGTGGGGATTGTTCAATTTCGCGCAGACGGACGCCAACGCCGTTCGTGCGCTTCTCGGCCCCGAACTGTCAGTGCAGGGCATCGTCTGCGATCCGCCGCGCCGCATCGAATGGTGGCCCGTGCTCTTGCGCGGGCCGCTCGACGAGACGCAGGTGAAGGCAACGACGCTCCGCGCCTATGGTGCCCGCCAGGGAGACTTGCTGTTCCTCGTGCACTGGAGGCAGGGGAGGGCTTACTACTGTACGCGGGAATGAAGGGCGACAACTTTCAATTCCCAACTCCCAACTTCCAAGCCTCGTGGCTCGAGAGAGCGGGGTGGAAGTCGGTGCCTCGAGCTGGCTGGCTCGCGTTTCATTCAGCTAGTTCGAACCTCGCGCCTTGGGAGTTGGAAGTTGGAAGTTGACACCGCAAAGAAGAGATCAGTCCCTGAGCACCGCAATCGGATCGAGACGGCCGGCGCGGCGGGCGGGGAGGTAGCACGCGAGCGTGGCGGCGGCCAGGAGGACGATCGCCGCGATTGCGAACGTCGCGGGATCGTGTGGCGCGACGTCATACAAGAGCGATCGCAGGACACGTGTGACGCCGGCGGCCGCGACGAGGCCGAGCGCGATGCCGATGCCGGTCAGCAGCAGGCCGCCGGTGACGAGCAGGCGGACGATTTCGCGGGCGCTGGCGCCGAGCGCGAGGCGAACGGCAAGCTCGCGGCGGCGCTCGATCGCCGTGAACGCGAGCACCGCGTACACGCCGGTGACCGCGAGTACGAACGCAATCGCGGCAAAGGCGCCGAGCAGCGCCGTATTGAAGCGCGCGCCTGCGGCCGCAGCCGTGCGGCTCGCATCGACCGGGTGAATCTCCGCCGCCGGGAGCGATGCATCCAGAGACCTGACGATGTTCCTGACGGCCGGAGCGATCGAGCCCGCGGCGAGCGACGCGCGGATCAGCACCGTCATCGCCGGCAGATCCACCTGCGCGTGCGGCACCAGCAGCATGGGCCCGGCGGCGGTGTCGAGCTGCTCGTCCTGGAAATCGCCCGTCACGCCGACAACGGTCCGCGTCCGTCCCGTGGTGCCGCCCCAGTAGATTCGTTTTCCCACCGCCTCGCCGTCCGGCCAGAGCAGGCGCGCCAGCGACTGGTTCACGACTACGACCCGCTCGCTGTCGTCGCGGTCCGCGGCGTTGAAGGTCCGACCTGCTATCACTGGAATCCGCAGCGTGTCGAAGAACCCCGGCGTCACGCTGCGCCAATCGGCCTGAACGAGGCCGCTCGGCGGCGCCGACGCGGCGCGGTCTTCCGGCGTCACGTTGTTGCTGAAGCCGACCTGCCGGAACGGATTCGTCGAAGTGGCCGCGGCGGCGTCGACGCCGGGGATCGCTCGCACGCGCTCGAGCAAGTCGCGATAGAAGGCGGCCAGTCGACCGTCCGGGTACCGTGCCGAGGCGATATCGAGCGACATCGCCAACACGCCCCTCGAGTCGAACCCGGAATCGGCGTTCAGGAGGCGCACGAAACTGTTCGCCAGCAGGCCGGCGCCCACGAGCAGCAGCAGTGCGAGCGAGACCTCGGCGACGACCAGCATGCGGCGCAGGCGGGCGCCCTTCGCCGTGTGACGCCCGCCGGCATCCAAGCCGCTCCGGAGATCGACGCGCGCCGTGTGCAGTGCCGGCGCCAGGCCGAAGAAGAGGCAGCTCACCATGCCAGCAAGGCATGCGAATGCGAGCACCGATCCGTCGACGCGTACTTGCTCGAGGCGTGGGACGCGACTGTCGCCGAGCGCGTGCACGGCGGCAATCGACCATGACGACACGAGCACGCCGGCGATCGTGCCGAGCGCGCCGAGCAGTGCCGATTCCGTGAACAGCTGTCGCGCCAGCCGCCGCCGTCCCGCGCCGAGAGCGGCACGGATGCGCATCTCGCCGTGACGCGTGGCGCCGTGCGCCACGAGCAGGTTCGCCACGTTGGCGCAGGCGAGAAGGAGCAGAAGGCCGACCGCACCAAACAGCACCCACACGGCGTCGCGGAACCGCGGCGCGATCAGCCACTCGTCGAAGGGCAGCGCCCCTGCGCTCCATCCTCGATTCGACGTGGGGGAGGAATCCGACAGCGCGCGTCCGAAGGCGCGCAGTTCGCCGCGCAGCGCCGCCAGCGACGCGCCCGGGGCAAGCCGGCCGACCGCGGCCAGGTCCTTGTCGTCACGGTCGCGATCGCGACCTGCGCGCAACGGCAGCCAGGCCTCGGCACCGCCAGGGAAATCAAACCCGCCGGGCATCACGCCGACGACGGTGTGCGGCTCGCCGTCGAGGCGGACGATGCGTCCGAGGATGGAGGTGTCGGCGCCAAACCGGGCGCGCCACAAGCGGTCGCCGAGCACGACCGGCCGATCGGCCGACTGCGGCCGGTCTTCGTCCTGGCTGAAGAATCGACCGATCGTGGGAGACACTTTCAGGACGTCGGGCAGCGAGGCGCTGACCGGCATGACCACCAGACCCTGCGGCTCGTTGCCCTCCAGGACGACCGTCGTCTGCACCTCACGGAACGCGGCGACGGCGGAAAGCGCGCGAGAGCCGTCGGCGAGATCGAGGAAGTTTTGCGCCGACAGCGAGAACGGGACGCCCTCGGGCGTGACCTCGTAGAGCCGCACCAGCCGGTCAGGATCACCGAACGGCAGCGGCCGCAGCAGCACGCCGTCGACCACGCTGAAGACGGCCGTCGCGCCGCCGATACCGACGCCGAGCGTCAGCACGGCGACGGTGCCGAGGAGGAGGTGTCGGCGCAGGTTGCGCACGGCGTAGATGAGATCCTGTACCATGAAGGAATCCTTTCAACGACAGGGCCAGACGGCCACGGCGATGCAAGGGGTTGCATTCATTGCTGTTAGCGAAGCGGATCGGCGGCGGTGCGCCCCGTCGGGTGTTCGCGGCCAGACACGTTTGTTCGAATCCGGACGGTCGCGCGCGGGTCCACGGCACGAGGGCAGACCCCGGTGTAGCGAGTGGCCAAGGGGCTGACCCCCCGCTCCGGATGGCTGACACGTTTTGAGTATGTTCTCGCAAAGGGCTATCGCGACAGTTCTGGGGTTCGGCATGGTGGCCGGCGGCATCGCCTGTCGCACCGCCGCGCCCGACGCCCGGCCGGCGATCGTGCAGCCGGGCGCGCCCGGCGAACCGTCCGAAGTGATCTCGGCGGCGGCCGCCGTCGATCTGTCGCGCGTCCAGCACACGCCGGCCGACGTGCGGTTCATGCAGGGCATGATCGGCCATCACGCCCAGGCGCTGGAGATGGTTGCGCTCCTGCCGTCGCGTACGGCGAGCGACGACATGAAGAAGCTCGCGTTGCGCATCGAGGCGTCGCAGGCCGACGAGATCAAGATGATGCAGGAATGGCTGACCAGCCGTGGCCAGCCCCTGCCGGACGCGCACGCGCACCACGCGCGAGGCGCCGTGCTGATGCCCGGCATGCTGACCGCGGAGGAGATGGCGACGCTGACCGCTGCCAAAGGCTCCGCCTTCGACCGCCTGTTTCTCGAGTTCATGATCAAGCACCACGAGGGAGCGTTGGTCATGGTGAAGGAGCTGTTCTCCACGCCCGGGGCGGGACAGGAGTCGGATATCTTCGCATTTGCGTCCGACGTCGACGCGGATCAACGGATGGAGATCGATCGCATGTCCGCCATGTTGGCCAGTCCGAAGGAGCTTGCACGATGAAAGCCGCTGCTGTCAGGGTCTGCTGTGCTGCCGCTATCGTAGCTGCGTTTGCGTTGCACG
>JBOGIX010000755.1:0-2853 GCA_050744685.1 Vicinamibacterales bacterium
GTCAACGGGTGGGCAATGGCCGCGGCCGCGATCGCCGCGCCGAATGTCACGGGCACGGTGTCGGCCGCCCAGAACAGCGTGAGGCCGAGCGAGCCGAGACAGAGCGGCGCGAAGCACCAGGTGAGGAACTGACGTTGCGTTGCGCGCCCTCCGCCGAGGCTGGGCAGGTCGCGCACGATGAAGCTGATCGCCAGCGCAAACATCGCACAGCACGCCAGGAGGAGCCACGTGCTGGACTCTTCCAGTGTGAAGCGCGACATCGCCACGAGGTTACGCTCGGCGGCGCGGACGATGGCAAAGTAGATGTAAGGCAGCGTGAGCAGCGCGGCGATGATCGGCAGCAGCACCAGCCACATCAGCAGCAGGTTACGGGTGATGGTGGCAAGAAGCGCCCAGAGATCGACCGAGAACGCGCCCATGTGCGGCGCGAGATAGCGGGCGTACTTGCGGACGCGGATGAGCGGTTCGGGCTCGGCGGGACCTCCCGGTTCCGGCGGGACGTCCGGCCATTCGACCGGCCTGCGAGCGGCGGCGTGGTACCGCCAGGCGCTCAGCCATGCGCCCGCGTATCCTCCACCGGAGACCGTGGACAGATAGTCCAGGCTGTCGACGAGCCCGCGGCGCGTCAGGCCTTCGATGACGCCGAGCGCGAAGCTCGCGCTGCGCACGCCGCCGCCGGAAAGACATAACGCGGTCAACTGCTGCGCGTGCGCCTCATGGAACACCTGTTCGAGCGGCGGCGCCGCGTGGTCGCCGGGCGCCGCTCTTGACGGATCGCGCGCAAGTTGCCGCAGTTCATCCTGGAGTACTCGGGCGCGGTCGATCGGTTGCGGGGCTGAGCGGCTCATGGGGTGAATTCCAGGGTCAGTGCGCGGAAAGTTCCGCCACGAGTGCACGGGCCTCGAGGAGATCGGCGGTGTCGAAGCCTTCGCGCATCCGGGCCAGCGGCGCGCTCAGTTCGGTGAAGGCCTCGACGGGCCGTCCCGCCTCGCGCAGGATCCGCGCCAGCGCCAGAGCGCTGCGGAGCTGCAGCGACAACGCGCCCTGGATGCCAGCAATGCGAACCGCCTCGCGCGTAGCCGCCTCCGCCTCCGCCGGACGGTCCTCGGCGTGAAACAACGCCCCCCTCACCCGCCAGGTTTCCGAAAGGTAATAGCGTTCGCCGGTACGGTTGGCCCAGTCGACCGCCCGGTCGATCGCATCGTGCCCGTCGCGGCAGCGGCCGGCGCGCAGCAGGACGTGCGCGAGGTGCGTGAGGAAGGTCGGCCTCAACAGGCCCGCACGCATCCGATCCTGCACGGCAAGGCTATCCTGCAGTTGCGCGAGCGCTTCGTCGAGGCGTCCGAGCTCGGCGAACCCCCACGCCTGGAACGAGCGCCCCCACTCGGTCTCCTGTGCGAGTCCATATTCCTGGCAGAGTGCGATCTCCTCGGCCGCCGTGGTGATGACCTCTTCCGGCTCGCGACGCAACAGGTGCAGATCCGCCTTGAGGCAGATGGCAAAGATCAGGCTCACCGGCTGCCGGAACCGGCGCGCCAGCGCCACGGTCTCGAGGCTCCGTGCCAGCGCCGTGTCGGGCTGCCCGACGAACCACAATGGCCGCACCGAGAGACTTCGCGCGATCATGCCCGGATCGAGACCGAATGCCGCCGTATGCGCCGCAAGCTGTCCCGAGTCGTAGAGCTCGATGGCGCGCTCGAAGTGCCGGCTCGACTCGATCGTCTCCCCGCGGAACTCGCGTACCGAACCGGCCATCTGGTGCGCCCCGACGCCGAAGATCGGATTCGACTGCTCGCCGGCGATGGCGAGCAGCTGCTCGGCCAGCTCCAGGAACACCTGCAAGTCGCCGCGGATGGCGTGGAACAGCGAAAGGCCCCAGAGCACCGGAAACAGCTGCGGCGCATTGCCCAGCTCGTCGCACAGCTGGCGTGCGCGCGCGTAGATCGGTTCGACCTCCGGGGCGGCCCATCCCTGGATCGACCGCAGCGACAGCCCATACACGACCTGCAGGCCGAGCTCCAGTTGTTTGCGCGCGACGTCATCGGGCAGCGTCTTGATCGCCACGAGCCCGCGGCGGCCGAGCACCACCGCCTCGCGGAACGCAAACAGGCCCGCGGCCCGTCGCGACGCGAGCAGGAAGTACTCCGCCGCGCGGCGCACGTCGCGGGCCGACTCGAACAGCATCGCCAGCTCGGAAGCCATCTCCGACGCATCGTCGCCGTGATGCGCCTCCAGCGCGGCGGCGACCTTCCCGCTCAGCGAGGCCTTGCGGCTCGGCTGCAGCGACGCGTACAGCACGTTCTGATAGAGGACGTGAACGAAGCGATACCGCACCGACAAGGTGAAGTCCGGCAGCTCGGAGGCAGCCACCAGCTCGACGAGCCCGTGCACGCGCGCGAGCGATTCCAGGCGCTCTTCGACGTCGGCCGCGTCCATCGCGGTCGCTTCGGCGACGACCGCCGAATCGAACTCGCGTCCCTGCACGCTCGCCGCGAGCAGCAGCTTGCGATCGGGTTCGTCGAGCCGCGCGATGTTGCGGGTTATCGTGCCGCGCACCGAGTCGGGCAGCTCGCGCTCGATGTCCGGGATGGATCGCGCCAGCCCCCAACGCCCCTGCTGCTCCTCGATGACACGCCGGTCGCGCAGATACCGGACCACGTCCACCATGAACAGCGGGCTGCCTTCGGTGCGCGCGTGCAGGATGGCGGCGAAATCCTCGGGGAAGGAGTGGCCGGGAAACTCCAGTGCAAGATACCGCTCGATCTCCTGCACACCGAGAAAGGTGAGCGCGATCTCGCGGAACAGTCCTCTGGCCTGCAGATCCGGCCTGATCTGCAGGAACGGATGGCGGGC
>JBOGIX010000756.1:0-2604 GCA_050744685.1 Vicinamibacterales bacterium
GTCTTCTGGCCGTGGATCCGAATCTATGGTCCGACCGGCAGCCTCGTTCGTTCCACGTGGGGGAACCTCACGGCGCAGGCGGGTTTCACGGCGCCGCTGACCGGCACCTACACGGTGATCGTCGGAACCGCCGACACCGCCAACGACGCAACCGGACGGTACGTGCTGCGCGCGCTGGGCATCACGCTCGCCGCGCCGCCGCCACGGATCGCGATCGGCCTTGGCCCGTTCACGGGCAATGGCGGCTGGTTCGCGATGCGCGCGGATCGCGCAGCCGACTTCGCGCCGGCAGGATGGGCACGATTGCCATGGGCCGCCTACAACGCCACCGGCGGTGGCCTCCGGCTCGCCGCGGGCGACGTCGATGGTGACGGGCTCGACGAGATCGTCGCCGGCCTGGATCGGGGGAGCGGCGGCTGGTTCGCGGTGCTGGACGATGCCGCCCACGGGTACGCGCTGTTGCGCTGGCTCCACGTGCAGTGGCCCGGTTACAACGCGGTCAACGGCGAGGTCTGGCCGGCAGCGGGCGATCTCGATGGAGACGGACGTGCGGAGATCGTTGCCGGACTCGGCGCCGGCGGAAACGGCTGGTTCGAGGTGTTCGACGATGCGAGTGGCGGCTTCAGTCACGTCGCGTGGAAACGCGTCGCATGGGCGGCGTATGCGAACCGGTCGACGAGCATCGTCCGCCCGGCGATCGGAAATATCGACGGCGCCGGTGCGAGTGAGATCGTGCTGGGCCTGGGCACTGGCAGCCATGGCTGGATCGAAATCGTGAACGGAGCGGCGGGCGGCTACAACCATCGTGGATGGCTGCAGGTCGAGTGGCCAGCCTACAACGCCGCCAATGGCTCGACGTTCCCCGCCGCCGGAGACGTGGACGGCGACGGCCGCGACGAGATCGTGGTGGGACTCGGCAGGGGAAGCGGCGGCTGGATCGAGGTGATCGATGATGCCGGCGCCGGTTACGCGCTCCTCAGGTGGCTGCACATTGACTGGTCGGCGTACAACCAGTCCGCTGGTGAGACGCATCCCGCGGTCGGCAACGTCGACGGCGACGGGGCGGATGAAATCGTGATCGGCCTCGGACCGTTTGCCGGCCAGGGCGGCTGGGTCGAGACGTTCGACAACGCGTCGGCCGGCTTCGTCAGCCTCGGCTGGCGTAACGTCGGCTGGCCCGCGTTCAGGGTGTCCGGCGGCGCGACCTACCCGGCTGTCGGCCGATTCCGATGAACGTCGCGCCGCTCGCGGGAGGACCGAACGGAAAATGATGTGTGTCTCCCCGCCAGGGCCGTCGTTGCCAGCCGCCACGCGGGAGGACCTCAATGGCTGAATGGCGGCGTTCTTCGTTGTGTTGGTGGTTGCCGTGCTCGTGGCTGCGCGCATCCGCGGAGATCGCGGCCGCGAGCCCGGCTCGCCGCTCGAGCGTCTGAATCAAGTCGTGGCTTCCGGCTTCAGCCGGAAGAACTCGCCGGCGGAAGATCGGGCCGGCGCCGCACACTTCCGGCTGTAAAGCCGGAAGCCATAACCAACTCATTCACAGGCGGCACTGCCAGGTCGGCAGGCGCGAAAACGTTCTTGTAAGTCCCCGAACAAACCTGTAATCCGCCAACCGCTCCAGCGGCGACGTTCGTTTTCGTGGCGTCACTTTCGTGAGCGTCCGCTCTTTTTTGACAGGGATCAGATGTTGCTTCGCTGTGCGCGTTACTGAGCGGGTGCGTGCGCCCGGCGCTTTCGACGATCAAGACGATCAAGCCCTATGTATCCCGTTACCGACGAGCCACCGAGGCCGCCTGCGGACGTGTCAGCGCCACGCGCCGGCGCGTCTGCATCTCTCACCTACGAGCCGTACTACGGGCTGCGCGAGAAGCCGTTCAGCCTGTCCGCCGACCCGCGCTTCCTGTTCAGGAGCCCCGCACACGGACCGGCGTTCGACGAGCTCTACGCGGGGATACGGCGCAGGGAAGGTCTGATCGTCCTGACAGGCGAGATCGGCACCGGCAAGACCACGCTCTGCCGATCCGTGCTGGAGCACCTGGATCGACGCACATTTGCGGCCTTCGTCGCCGACCCCTTCGTCTCGCGCGAAGACCTGCTGAAAACGCTGCTCGTCCATTTCGGCGTGATTTCGATCGGGGACCTGGCGCGCGGCCGCTTCAGCGGCGCATCGCGCTCGGATCTCAGCTATCCGCTGTACGAGTTCCTCGATTCGCTGGTGCCGCTCCAGGCGTTTGCCGTCGTCGTCATCGACGAAGCACAGAATCTGTCCCTGCCGCTGCTCGAGGAGATTCGCGTGCTCTCCGAACTGGAGCGCAGGGAAAAGCTGCTGCAGGTCGTGCTCGTCGGCCAGCCCGAGCTGCGGGCGAATCTCAGGCTTCCGGAGATGCGGCAGGTGGACCAGCGCGTGTCGGTCCGCTGCGAGCTCGCGCCGCTCGACACCGCTGGTGTCGTCGGATACGTGCACCATCGTCTGGCCGTCGCCGGACGCGGCGAGAGCCGCGTGGCGTTCACGCACCCGGCGCTCCAGGCGATCTATGAAGGCTCGTCGGGCGTCCCGCGGTTGATCAACCGGATCTGCGACCGCGCTCTTCAGCGGGCCTTCAC
>JBOGIX010000757.1:0-7231 GCA_050744685.1 Vicinamibacterales bacterium
GTCGCAGTCGCCGCGATCGATCGCCGCGGCGAGGAGCGAGGCCGTCTGGAACCCTCCGGTGCAGATCACCGGCACGCTGACGGCCTTCTTGACCTTCCTCGCGTCGGGCAGGTTCGCCCCTTCGATCTCCTGAGGTTTCGGCGCCGCGTCGTTCCATTGCCGGCGCGCCAGCGAGGGGAAGTTGCGGAACAGCTGATAGGTCCGGAACGCCTGGTCGCCGGCCGAGATCATCGTGTCGTAGTTGAGGGTCAGCTCCTCGATCGGCAGATCCGAGCCGGCGGGATTCCGGGGATGCGGGAAGAAGCTGCCGGTCGAGACGTGAAACGCGTCGACGCCCGCCTCCTCCAGCCACTTGCACACCTGCACCGACTCCTCGGCGGTGTTGCCCGACGGCCCGATGCCGAAGAACGCCACGGCGTCGGCGTGCTCCTGCACGCTGATCTTCATCTGCAGGTGGAAGTCGCGGCCGACGCGCGCGCGGATGGCGCGCACGATCTCGAGCACGAAGCGCGCGCGGTTCTCAAGCGGGCCGCCGTACTCGTCCGTGCGATCGTTGATCGCCGAGCTGAGGAACTGCGTGATCAGGTAGCCGTTGGCCCCGTGCAGCTCCACGCCGTCGAGCCCGGCCTCGCGCGCGCGTCGCGCCCCGTCGGCAAACGCGTTCACGACATCCTGGATCTGCGCGAGCGTCATCCGCTCGCACTTGAAGCCGTGGGTCGGATCGGGCTTGTCCGTGGAGCTGAGGCCGATCGGATACTCGATGCCGCTGATGTCGCGCTGGCGGCCGCCATGACTGAGTTGCAGGATGTAGCGGCAATCGTACTGGTGCACCGCCTCGCCGACCTTGCGCCAGAAGGGAATGTGCCGATCGTGATCGATCAGGGCGTAGTTGGGGACGATGCGACCGTGCAGGTGGACGGGGACGAACGACGAGACGATGGCCCCGACGCCGCCCTTGGCGAACTTCGTCTCCCAGTTGATGCGCGCCTGATTGCCGGATCCGTCGTAGTTGTCGAACCGACCGGACACGTTCGAGCGAATGATGCGGTTCTTGATCGTGAGATTGCGGAAACTGAGTGGCTGAAAGATCGACTCGAATGCCATACCGCACCTCCGCGCTGCAAAGCGCCCGGACCGGTGATCGGCTCGCGTGATCGCGTGCCGGCAGATAACAAGCTGTTGCCAGTGGTGCGCGACATTCTAGCCAAGTTCCGACCGAATGCATCCGTCGTCACGCAAAAATGCGCAGGGGTCAACATCCTCCGTGCTAGGCTGTCGACCCCTGCTCCGCGTGCGTCTTCGGCATACTGGTGCGCGAGCGTGGACAAACGTTTCAGTTCGATCGACTGTGTTCGACTGGCTCTGACTCCAAGCTCGTCCATATGACTGAATGGCAGAGCTTGATCGGCGTGGGCTGTAGTTTCCAGTTTCCCGTTTCCAGTCGCCAGAGACTTTGCTGGTTACCGGTGCGCGACTGGCAACCACTTGATTGACTTGGAACTCGTAACTGGACTGGTAACTGGTAACTGGTCGTCACCGGAAACTACCGGCAACTGGCAACTGGCAACTGCGATAGACACCCGATGACTGATGGCCTCGTGACAGGCGATGCGGGCACGCGATCGGCGCCAGGCGGCGGCGGGGATCTGCTGCGCGTGCGGGTCGTCCATGGCAACCTCGCGTTCGCGCGTTATCCGGTTGCCGTCGGGCACTACACGGGCGACACGATCGTCAGCGCCGAGAAGCACCTGGATCGGGCGCTGCACGGCGCCTTGAGCCGGCGGCTGCACCTCGGGCTCTACCCCGGGCCGATCGAGACGAGCGCCGTGTTCAGCAATCCGCGGACGGCCACCGATCGCTATGCGCGGCCCGGTGGCGCAATCGTCGTGGGGCTCGGCACCGTCGGTGCGCTGACGGCGTCGGCGCTCGCAAGGACGTTCAATCGCGCCGTGCTCGAGTACGTCCTCGAACAGCTCAAGACGTCGCCACCGTCGGCGGGCGCACCGTCGAGCGGGCTGGGTGTGGCGACGCTGCTGATTGGTACCGGCGCCGGCGGCATGTCGGTGACCGACTCAGTGTTCGCACTCGTCCGCGGCACGCAGGAGGCGAACAAGGCGCTCGCGGCGGCTCGCCAGCCCGAACGGATCGACGAGATCGAGTTGATCGAGCTGTACGAGGATCGGGCCATCCTCGCGCTCGAGGCGCTGGATCGGCTGGCGAAGCGCTCGGGGGTTGACGCGGGATTCGTGCTGCACGAGCAGCTCGGCAAGCGCGACGGCGGACTGCAGCGCGTGTCGTTCGAGGACGAATCGCCGGACTGGTGGCATCGCCTGCAAGTCGTCGGCGCGGCGCAGGATGGCGAAGGGCGAGCCACCGGGCTGCGGTTCGCCGCCGTCACCCGTCGCGCGCGCGCCGAGGTGACGCTCTTGCCGACGCAACGCGCCGTCGTCGACCAGTTCGTGCGGAACACGCTCGAGACGACGCGGCACGATGCCGGCGTCGGCCGTACGCTGTTCGATTTGCTGCTGCCCAACGAGCTGAAGGAGAGCGCGCCCGACGAAGACAACCTGATCCTGATGCTCGACGAGGAATCGGCGCGATATCCGTGGGAGCTGCTCGAGGACACGACCGATCGAACGGGCCGGCCGTTCGTGATCGATCGCGGGTTCTTGCGTCAGCTCGAGTCGACTCGCTTCCGGCAGGTCGTGCGCAGCACGGCGGACCTGTCGGCGCTCGTGATCGGCGATCCCGTCAGCTCGTTTGCGGAGCTCAAGGGAGCGCAGGCGGAAGCGACCGCCGTCTCGCGCGTCCTCGTCCCGAAGTTCGCGACCGTTTCGACGCTCGTGCGCAGCACGAGCCAGGAGGTGATCACGGCGCTCTTCGAACGCCCCTACAAAGTGCTGCACCTGGCGGCCCACGGCGTGTATCGCTACACTCCCGCCGGGCCGGGCCAGTGCACGAGCTGCGGCCGGCAGCTTCCGGACGGATCGGCGGCGGGCGACCAGCCGGCGCCGACGGTGACCGGTATGGTGATTGGAGATGGCGTGTTCCTCACGCCCGGTGAGGTCGCGCAGATGCGGAGCGTTCCGGATCTCGTGTTCATCAACTGCTGCCATCTCGGGCATGTCGAAGCGGGCACGGAGAACGCGACGCCGCACGAGCGTGCGTATCCGCACCTGGCCGCGAATCTGGCGACCGAGTTCATCAGGATGGGGGTTCGAGCGGTGGTTGCCGCCGGCTGGGCGGTCGCGGATGCGGCCGCCGCAACGTTCGCGTCGACGTTCTACGCGAGGATGCTCGAGGGCGAGCCTTTTGGCGAGGCGGTCCGGGCGGCGCGTCAGGAGACGTTCAAGCAGCACAAGCCGTTCAACACGTGGGGCGCCTACCAGTGTTACGGCGATCCGGACTTCCGGCTCGTGCTGTTGCAGTCGCCGGCGGCCGACACCCGCGATCCGTCGTTTCTGTCGCCGGCACACGCACTGCGGGATGTCGGCAACATCGCCGCGCGCCTCAAAACGCATTCGACGGAGCGGCACGACGACGAGGTGCAGCGCCTCGATCGGATCGTGGCGGTGCTCGAGAAGAAGCAATGGCTGCAGTACGGCGCGATCAGTGCGGCGCTCGGCCGGGCCTACGGCGAGGCGGGGGAGCTCGAACGCGCCGCTGCGTACTACTGCGCGGCGCTGGCGAGCGAGGACGGCGCCGTCACGGCGCGCGACATGGAGCAGTGGGCGAACCTCATCGGGCGGATCGCGGTGGAAACATGGCTCGCGAATCCTGCCGATCCGGCGGCGACGGAACTGGCCGTGCGTGATGTCAGGCGGTCGATCTTCGTGCTCAAGGAGATGCTCGGCGGGCACGAGGGGGAACGCCTCACCTCCGAACGCCTCAGCCTGATCGGGAGCGCTTACAAGCGTCTTGCCTGGATCGACCCGGGCGCGCGCGCGGAGTCGCTCTCGCAGGCGGCCAGGTTCTACACGCTCGCGGCGGAACGCGCCGCCGAACGCGGGACGGACGCAGCGTATCCCCGGCTGAACGCCTGGTGGGCGACACTGGCGATGCGTTGGCAGGGGGTCGCGGATGCGGCCGCCGATCCGGGCGAGCTTCGAAGCGACCTTGCCGCCGTGCGCGCGGAGATCGATCGCCGGGAAGCAGAGGAGGGACCGCAGTTCTGGCAGGACAGCATGCGCGTCGACTGCGATCTGCTCGAGGCGATCGATGCAGGATCGTTTACCGAAGCGCGCCTGCGCCAGCTCGCCGACCTGTACATGTCGCGGCGGCAACATGGCAGCGCGAGGCAGTTCGCGTCCGTGCGCGATCAGCTGGACTTCCTGCTGGCAATGGCGGCGCCGATCCCGCCGGTGGCCGGCGCGTTCTCCCTGCTGCGCACGTCGATTGCCGGAACGACCGCCGCTCCAGCTCAGCTGTAACAAATATTCCTGCGCGCGCGGCAGACTGCCGCTTGCGTTCGTCAAATCTCTCAGCTAGTGTCCTCACGCGAATCACAGCCTCGTCAGGACATTTGTCAGTTGCGCGGCTCGCCACGAGAACTTTGTGCGCGTTGCGGGGGGCCGCATAACGGACTAGCGCGCCACGGGCGGCGCAGGGGGTCCGAGGGGCGAAGCGCCTCGGATCCGGGTGGAAGGGAGCGGTAACGACCTGCCGCTCTGGATCACTATGCGTAGTCTGCGCGAATTCTGCCGCAGCCGACATCACGAGTACCCGTGTGTCCGAGTGCACGCGGCGTCGATCTCGACCTCTTCTTACCCTCAGGAGGGCTCATGCCCACAATCAGACTGCTCGACGACCTGAACGCGCCGCTGCTCGATGTCGACACGAGCCGGAGCACTGGCCTCGGGCGTTACCTGCCGGAAGCGATGTCCATTCTCCGGGCAGTGCGGCCGGTCGCGACGGCCTTCCGCACGCGGTTGTCCGACGCGTCCACGAATCCGGTCGCGTTCGAGTTTGCGACCCCTGAGGGCATTCAGCTCGGCAAAGGGGGCGAGCTCTCCATCGATGCCGGCGTCCGCGCTGCGGTGGGCGTGCACCAGCCGGACGAACTGCTGTTTCCAGCCGACGATCTGCGCGACGCCATCAGCGTGCCGAGCGGCACGGCCTACATGTCCGTCGGCCTTGCGCCGCGCGTCAAGGCCGGCCTCGAGGGAGAGCGCGGTCCGCTGACGTTCGGCTTTGCCGCGGGGGCGTCGCTCGCCCTGCGCTACTTCCAGCCGTTCGACATCGCCGGCACGGATCCCACCGTAGGCGCCGCCCTCGGCGAGACGCTGCGCGCGGCCGCAGTGCCCGCCGACCTCGACGACCTGGCGGCGCTGCCAATCGGTGCGTATGCGTCGGTCGAGGGCGCCGGGGAGGTGCAGTTATCCGCGTCGGTCGAACTGGCAAGCGTCACCAATCCGCTCGCCACGCCCGGCCTGCCGATCGTGGGAAGCGTTGGCGTGAGCGCCGGCGCGTCTGTTTCGGTCGGCGCAGAATGGCGTGCCAGCGGCTCGTTCGAGATTCGTGTGACGAAGATGGCGGGCGACCGCGTGCGCCTGTCCTATTACAAGCGTGCGGGCTCGGAGATCGTGGTCGATGCGACCGCCGCGGTCGGGGTGAGCGCGAAGATCGGCGACAACGACGCCATTCAGCTGCTGCTCGGCGCGATCAGCAGCGATCCCGAAGCGGACGTGCTCGCGCTCGTGAACGCCGGCCTGAGCGACGCGCAGATCGAGGCGCTGCAGCAGGCCATCGCCAGCAGCGTCGATCGCTCGCTGCGCCTCTCCCTCGAGATGCAGTTCTCATCCGTCCGCCGGGGCGAGGCGCTGTTTGCCTACGACGTCGATCTGCCGGGGCTCGGGGCCGACGGCGAGAAGGCGGTCGCCGAGGCACTGCGCGGAAGGCTGACGGCAATCAACGATGCGGCCAGGAGCGGCGACGGCCCGATTCGCGCCGTGCAGACGGGCGTGCTCCGCCTGCGCGAACGGCGCGTGACCTGGCGCATCAACCTGTTCGGCATCCTCAACGTCCAGAGCGTGGCGGAGTTGCTGCGCACCGGCACGCTGTCGTACGACGCGGCCACCGGAACGCTCAACGCCGCCGACGAAATCTCCTCGCGGAAGATTCTCGTCAAGACACGCCCGTTCGAAGCCGACGGCGAGAAAGTACGCAAGCTCGTCTTCGAGTCGATGATCGTCACGGCCGCGTATCACGCCTCGCGCGTGACGTCGGGCGTCACCCTGACGTGCGGCGCCACCTACTTCGAGTCGCATCGCAAGACGTCGCGCGGCGACCTGCGCGAGGACTACAACGCCATCATCGGGCTGGGCCTCGCCGACCGCGCCGAAGCGGAACGGCGTCTCGGCGCGGAGCACGACTTCGGCCCATCCACGTTCCTGCTCGACTGCGTGTTCGACCAGCACGCATCCGACGCGCTCTTCATCGGACCGGAGGGGGCGTTCACGCGCGGCTACTACGAACGTATCGGCCGCGACGCGCTGCTCGCGCTGATCCCGCCCGACGATGCCGGGCGCGCGCACCGCAGGACGGCGGTCGAGCAGGAGGCGTCGTGGGCGGCATTGAAGGCCGCCGGGCCCGCCGCGGCGCGCGTCGATCTCGTCAGGCGCCTCGGCGAGATCCGCGCCGAACACATCATCGGCGACTACGTCACGATCGCGTGGTGGGCCGACGCCATGGGCGGCGCGGCAAAGGCGCTCCTCGAGATGCGCCAGTTCCTCGCCGGACGGACCGCAACCGCCCTCGCCACCGATCCGCAATTCGCAAAGCGCCGCACCCGGCTCGAAAAGGAGCTTGCCGACGTCGTCAAGGAGAGCAAGGCCCGCTTCGGCGATCCGTGGGGCATGCTCGCGCTCGATGCAGCCGCGAATCGTACGGCCGCTGTGCTGGCGATGATTGTGTCGCCGAAGCTGACCGCCAGCTACAGCGAGCGGCCGGCCGCATCCAGGGCCGCCGTTCGCGCGGCGTTGCGTCCGGCGGCGCGCGCCGCATTCGGCGCTCGGGAGGAGAAACGACCATTCACCGCGGACGAGCGTGAGGTCCTGCGCCGCTATGCCATCAACCTGCGGCTCGGGGCGCTCTCGGACAATGGCGACTTCCAGACCTCCGAGGCCGACGCACGCCGGATCTTCACGGAGCTGCTGCCCGAGGAGATCGCCCTTCAGAAGGCGGCGGGACGGAAGCTGCGGTTGATGTTCTACGCGCACGGCGGCCTCACCGA
>JBOGIX010000758.1:0-6944 GCA_050744685.1 Vicinamibacterales bacterium
GTCGGGACGTTTGGCGATCGCGCGAGCGATTGCCACGCGCTGCTGCTCACCGCCAGAGAGCTGGGCGGGAAAGTGGTCGAGCCGATGATCGAGATTGACCAGCCGGAGCGCTTCTTCGGGCGACATCGGGTCGGAGACGATCTCCGTGACGAGCGCGACGTTTTCCCGGGCGGTGAGGCTGGGAATGAGGTTGTAGAACTGAAAGACGAAGCCGACGTGCCGGCGGCGATAGTAGGTCAGCGTGCGCTCGTCGGCCGCCGTGAGGTTCTGACCGCGGTAGGTGACCGAGCCGGAGCTGGGCACGTCGAGCCCGCCCAGGATGTTGAGGAGCGTCGACTTGCCGCTCCCCGAGGGGCCGAGCAGGACGACGAACTCGGATTCGTAGAGGTCGAGGCTGACGCCGCGGAGCGCCTGCACGTCCACCTCTCCCATGTGGTAGACCTTCGTGATGTCGCGTGCGGCAAAGACGAGGGCCCGCGTCGCGCGTTCCCGCATGTCAGCAGTCATGTCGCACGTCGATCGCAGCCGGCGCCGGCCTACGCCGGCTTGATTTTCATCACGCCCGCATTCACCAGGACCGCGGAGAAGTCGAAGATGTGCCGCACCGCGACGATGCCGGCCTCGCCGAACGTGTACTCGGCGGCGCCGAGCATCTTGATGGGGGTGCCGGCACGGACCTCACCGAAGAACGGTCCGGTGACCGTACCGTCGAACTTCCAGAACACCGCCGCCATGGGCGGATCGATCACCGGCGTTCGCCACGTCAGCGTGAAATCGGGAAAGGCGTTGTACCAGTATTGGTACACATCCCGGATCGCGTCGCGGCCGCGGACCGTGCCGTGCGCCGGACTCTCGAAGGTGCCGTCCACGGCGTGCGTTTCCGCGAGCAGCGCCGGGCTGCGCGCCAGAAAGCCCGCCTGATGTTCCGCCAGCCGCCGTTCGACTTCCGCGCGAGTCATGCTGCCCTCCGCGAATGCCGGGCTGTGCCGTCAGCCCTCGATTCACGCGAACGTGAGGATTACACGATCGTGGCAGGTCCGGACGCGATTGACACCCCTCGATCCAGCTACCGCATCGGGTACCCTGCGCTCGTCTGGACCTCGTTGAGCTGCGCCGTGTGCCGCGCACTGTGCCCGGCGAGATACAGCACCCACTGATGACCGTCGACGTCGGCCTCGAGCGCCGGGTGCGGCACTGCGTGCGCGCGCGGGTCATCGGTGGATTTCACATAATCTATCGTCTTCTGGCGCGCCGCCAGGAAGTCTTTCGTCAGCGCCTCGCGCGCGGCCCAGCGGTTGGTCGGCCGGAGCGTCTCCGGGGCCTGCGCCTTCTGGGTCCGGTCGGTCACGAGGGCGATGACCTGCTGATCGGTCGCCTTCGCCGCGCCCACCGCCGGTTTCGGCGCCTTCATGACCTTCTCGCTGACGAGCTGCAGCAACATCGGCTCGCTGAGCGCGATGTGCTCCGCCACTTCGGCGATCGACCAGCGATCGGGACCGGGCTTGAACGTCCACTGCGCCTCGGACAGGCCGTCGATCGATTTCACGAAGGCGTCGCGGGTCTCCTCCAGGTACTTCACCGCGGCGTCGCGGTCCCTGGTGACATTCGGAGCCGACGGCGATGGCGGTGCCTGCGGAACAGTCACGAGCGCCAGCAGTGCGGCGATGACGGTCAGTTGCATCTGAGCGACCTCCTGCTACGAGAAACTGAAGCGGTTCATTCACTGAGGCCGGCGACGGCCAGGACCATCGCCATGACGACCTCGATCGATCGAGCCGCAGCGGCCGGCTCGACATCCGTCCACTCGTCGGGCGAATGGCTTCGTCCGCCCCGCGCTCCGTACCCAATCGTGAGCGCAGGTATGCCCAGGCTCATCGGGATGTTGCTGTCGGTGCTGCCGATGTCGTGGGCCGGCGTCAAACCAAACGCCCGCACGACGTCTTCCGCGGCGCGAACGATCGGCGCGTCCGTGCGGGTTTCTCCGCAGGGACGATCGCCGATGACCTTCGGGTCCGCCGCGATCGAGCCTTCCCGCGTCGAGCGCGCACGGTTTTCCTCCTCCACCGCACGACGCACGATTCCGAGGAAACGATCGTCGAGCGATTTCAGCTCCCCGCACGATTCGGATCGCAGGTCGACGTCGATGCTGACCTCCGAAGGAATCGCGTTCACCGAGGTGCCTCCGGCAACCGTCCCGACGTTGTAGGTCGTCTTCGGCGCCTGCGGGACACGCAGAGCCGCCAGCCCGCCGATCGCGGCGGCCATCGCGTAAGCCGGATTGACCACACCGAACGCGCCATAGCTGTGGCCGCCGGGGCCCTTGAACGTGACGCGATACCGCCGGCTGCCGAGGGCGCCTCGCGTGATCCTGCCGTGCCCGCCGGGTTCGATTGACAGGAACTGGCGGATGCGATCCTTGTATCTGCCCTGCGTGAGGAGATGCTTGACTCCGCGCAGATCTCCCGGCCCTTCTTCGCCGACGTTGCCGACGAACAGGATGTCCGATCTCGTGCGGAAGCGCGCGGCGTCCATCGCCCGGATTGCCGCGAGCATCACCGCCAGGCCGCGCGTGTCGTCACCAATGCCGGGGGCCATCAGCTTCGTGCCGTCCCGCTTGACGCGGACGTCGGTGCCTTCCGGGAATACCGTGTCGAGGTGCGCGAGCACGGCCAGCATCGGTCCGCCGCCGCTTCCCTTGCGGACGCCCATTGCATTCCCCTCGCGATCGATCTCCACGTCGCGCAGCCCGTCAGCGGCGAGCATCGCCTGAAAGGCTTTGGCCCGCCGCGCCTCCTTGAACGGCGGCGCCGGGATTTCCGTGAGCGCGACGAGCTCGCGGACGAAACGGTCGTAGTCGCCGGCGATGAACGCGGAGGCGCGCTTGAACTGGTCGCTTGCGATCAGGCGCTGGGCCCCGGCCGGCGCCTGTTGTGCCAGCGGCGACGCAACCGCAACGGCGACACCGATCAGAACGGCGGCGAACGCGCGTGCCGGCCCGGCGAGCATCGTCGGCCCGACGGGCCACGACGGCGCGAACCCTTGCTGGCGGGCGCCCTCGACCCGGCGGAATAGTGGCCACGGCATTCGGAAAAGCTTACACCGCGAAAGCGGGCGCGGTGAGGTCCCGGCCCGGACACTGCGTCACAATAGTCCCAGGATGCCCCACATCATCGTCGGCACCGCCGGGCACATCGACCATGGCAAGACCGCGCTCGTCAAGGCGTTGACCGGCATCGACGCCGACCGGCTCAAGGAGGAGAAGGAACGCGGCATCACGATCGACATCGGCTTTGCCAGCCTGCCGATCGATGCGGAGACGACGCTGGGGTTCGTGGACGTGCCGGGGCACGAGCGCTTCGTCAAGAACATGCTGGCGGGCATCGGCGGCATCGATCTCGTGATGCTGGTGGTGGCCGCAGACGAGTCCGTCATGCCGCAGACGCGCGAGCACCTGGACATCTGCTCGCTGCTGCACATCAGGCACGGGCTCACGGTGCTGACGAAGATCGACGCGGCGGAGCGCGAGATCGCGGACCTCGCGGAGATCGAGGTGCACGAGCTCCTCGAGGGCACGTTCCTGGAGCGCTCGCCCGTGCTGCGCGTCAGCGCCCACACGGGCGAGGGGCTTCCGGAGCTCGTCGCCGCGCTCCGTGCCATGGCTCATGTCGCGCCGGAGAAGGACGCGTCGCGAATCTTCAGGCTGCCGGTGGATCGCAGCTTCACCATGAAAGGGTTCGGCACGGTGGTGTCGGGCACGCTCGTCGCCGGGCGGGTCGAACGCGAGCAGGAGGTCGAGATCCTGCCGCAGGGCCAGACGGCGCGGGTGCGCGGTCTCCAGGTACACGGCGCAGCCGTCGAACAGGCCCGGGCCGGGCAGCGGACCGCGCTCAACCTGCAGCGAGTCGAGCTCGGAGCGATCGAACGGGGCATGGTCCTCGCGCCGCCCGGCGTCTTCAAGGCGTCCACGATGTTCGACGTGCAGCTCGAGCTGCTGCCGTCAGCGCCGGCGGCGATCGTCGGGCGCAAGCGCGTGCGGTTCCACATCGGCACGGCAGAGATCATGGCCTACGCCGTGCTCCTCGGCGAGGACATGCTCGCGCCCGGCGGCTCGGCGTACGCGCAGATCCGCCTCGAGCGGCCCACGTTTGCGCTGCCGGGTGACCGGTTCATCCTCCGGCAGTACTCGCCGATGACGACGCTCGGCGGCGGCGAGATCATCGATGCGCGGCCGAAACGGCATCGACGTTCCGATCGTGCGATCGCCGCGCGGCTTCGAAGGCTGCACCATGCGTCCCCGCGCGATCGCGTTCTCGCGGTCGTCATCGATGCCGGCCTGAACGGCGCGGCCGCGGCCGACGTGGTCGGGCAGCTCGGTATGCTGCCCCAAGAAGCGCGTGAGCACCTGGCAGCACTCGTCTCCGAAGATCGGGCGGCGGCGCTGAACGAGCAGCCGCTGACGGTCGCCGCTGCCGACACGTTCGCGCAGGCGAGGCAGGCGATCGTGGACGCGGTGACCGCGTTCCACGAGGCGAACCCGCTGCTGGCGGGAATCGGCCGCGACGATCTGAAGGGGCGCGTGATGAAGGAGGCGGCCCCTCTTGTCTACCGCGCGGCGATCGAGAGCCTCGTCGGCGAACGGCGGCTGGCGCTCGAGCAGGATCTCGTGCACCTGTTCGGGCGGTCGGTGACGCTCGGCGGCGAGGAGGCGCGAGTGCGCGAGCGGCTCGCCGCACGCTACAGGGAGCTCGGCCTTCAGGCGCCCAATCCCGACGAGGTGATCGCCTCGCTCGCGCTGGACCACCAGACGGCGCGCAAGATCCTGCAGCTGATGCTGAAGGACAAGTCGCTGGTGCGCATCAACGAGGAGATGACCGTGGACCGCGACGCGCTTCGCAAGCTGATCGACGACCTGCGTGCCCTGAAAGCAGGCGGGCGGTTCGGCGTCAAGGAGTTCAAGGAGCTGACCGGCGTCTCGCGCAAGTTCGCCGTTCCGCTGCTCGAGTATCTGGACGGCCAGCGCATCACGCGGCGCGTCGGCGACGAGCGCATCGTGCTGTAGGTATATTTGGCAAGGTTCGTCAAAAACTGCAAACTGGGAACTGGCAACCATTCGTAAATGTCTGGAAACTGGTAACTGGCAACTGGTAACTGAAATGCCCCTCTCCCCCTTCCACCCCATCGTCCAGCGCTGGTTCTCTGCCGAGATCGGCACGCCGACCGCCGCCCAGGCGCGCGGATGGGCGTCGATCGCGAGCGGGCGGCACACGCTCATCGCCGCGCCGACCGGGTCGGGGAAGACGCTCGCGGCGTTCCTGACGGCGCTGGACGAGCTGCTCCGGGAAGGTCTCGACGGCCCGCTCCCCGACGAGGTGCGCGTCGTCTACGTGTCGCCGCTCAAGGCGCTGAGTGCCGACATCCACAAAAACCTTGCGGAGCCGCAACGCGGCATCGGCGAGCTGGCGGCGAGCGCCGGGGTGCGGCCTCCGCAAATCACCGCGGCGGTGCGCACGGGAGATACCACGCAGGCGGAACGCGCGGCCATGCTGCGCACGCCACCGCACATTCTCGTCACCACGCCCGAATCGCTCTACCTGCTGCTCACCGCTGAGCGCAGCCGTCGCATGCTCCGCACCGTCCGCACGGTCATCGTCGACGAGATCCACGCGGTGATCGGGACCCGCCGCGGCGCCCATCTCGCCTTGTCGCTCGAACGCTTGCGGCGCGTCGCGGAGCGCCCGCTGCTACGGCTCGGCCTGTCTGCGACGCAGAAGCCCATTGACGATGTCGCACGGTTTCTCGTGGGAACGAAGGGGGCGGAGCGGCCCGATGCATGCACGATCGTGGACGAAGGGCACCGGCGCGAGATGGACCTTGGCGTCGAGATCCCCGGATCGCCGCTCGACACGGTGATGTCGCGGGAGGTCTGGGAGGAGTACTACGACCGGCTTGCCGCGCTGATCAGGGCGCACCGGACCACGCTGGTGTTCGTGAACACGCGCCGCATGGCGGAACGAACGGCGCGGCACCTGAGCGACCGTCTCGGCGAACAGGCCGTGACCGCGCATCACGGGAGCCTGTCGAAGGAGAAACGGCTCGACGGCGAGACGCGGCTGAAGTCGGGACAGCTCGAGGCGCTGGTCGCCACGGCATCGCTCGAGCTCGGCATCGACATCGGCCACGTCGATCTCGTCTGCCAGATTGGCTCGCCGCACCGCATCGCTACGCTGATCCAGCGCGTCGGCCGTTCCGGCCACACCATCTCGGGCCTGCCGCGTGGGCGAATCTTTCCGGTCTCCCGCGACGACCTCGTCGAATGCGCGGCGCTCCTGCGTGCGGTTCGCCGCGGCGAGCTCGACGCCATCGTGAACCAGGACACCCCGCTCGACGTGCTCTCGCAGCAGATCGTCGCCGAGTGCGCCTGCGAGGAGTACACAGACGACGATCTGTACACGCTCGTGCGGGGGGCCTGGCCTTATCGCGATCTCGAGCGCGCCGACTTCGACGCGGTGCTCGCGATGACCGCCGACGGGTTCGCCACGCGGCGCGGCCGTCGCGCCGCGCTCGTGCACCGCGACGAGGTCAATCGGCGCGTGCGCACCCGGCGTGGCGCGCGGCTGCTGGCCCAGACCTCCGGTGGCGCCATCCCGGAAGTCGCCGACTATCGCGTAGTGCTCGAGCCTGAAGAGACGTTCATCGGCACGCTGAACGAAGACTTCGCGATCGAGAGCATGGCGGGCGACATCTTCATGCTGGGGACGACATCGTGGCGGATCCGGCGCATCGAGCCGGGGACGGTGCGGGTCGAGGACGCGCGCGGCCTGCCGCCGACGATCCCGTTCTGGCTGGGCGAGGCGCCGGCGCGGAGCGACGAGCTGTCGAAGGCGGTTAGCGATTTGCGCCGTGATGTGGGGCGCGCCTTCACGGCGCGCAATGAAGATCCCTCC
>JBOGIX010000759.1:0-3230 GCA_050744685.1 Vicinamibacterales bacterium
GTTCGATGTGAATCGGACGTAGCGTTTCAGGGCTCAAGGCTCAAGGCTCAGGGAATCAGAGGACACCATGATCTCTGCCGAGAAGATTCCGAACAACGTCGGCCTGTCGAGCAACAAGCGGCTGCAGCGCGCGCTCGAGCACTGGCAGCCGAAATACATTCAGTGGTGGCGCGACATGGGACCTCAGGGTTTCCAGGACTACCACAAGGTGTATGTCCGAACCGCGGTCAGCGTCGATCCGTCGGGCTGGGCGCATTTCGAGTACGTGAAGTTGCCGGAGTACCGCTGGGGGATCTTCCTCGCGGATCCGGTGCACGACCGGCGCGTTGGATTCGGGGATTTCTTCGGCCAGCCCGTGTGGCAGGAAGTGCCGGGCGAGTTCCGCAACCAGCTGCGCCGCCTGATCGTGACGCAGGGGGACACCGAGCCGGCGAGCGTCGAGCAGCAGCGCTGGCTCGGGCAGCGCTGTCCGAGCCTGTACGATCTGCGCAACCTGTTCCAGGTCAACGTCGAAGAAGGACGCCACCTCTGGGCGATGGTCTACCTGCTGCACTCGTACTTCGGCCGCGACGGCCGCGACGAGGCGGAGGAGCTGCTGGCGCGCCAGAGCGGCAACCGCGACAAGCCGCGCATTCTCGACGCCTTCAACGAGCCGATCGACAACTGGCTCGACTTCTTCATGTTCACGATGTTCACCGACCGCGACGGCAAGTCGCAGCTGCTCTCGCTCTCCGAAAGCTCGCTCGATCCGCAGTCGAGGACGACGAGGTTCATGCTGACCGAGGAGGCGCACCACATGTTCGTCGGCGAGACCGGCGTGGCGCGCATCATCGAGCGCACCTGCCAGCTGATGGCCCAGGCCGGGTTCTCGGAGGACGTGCGCACGCTCGGCGGCATCGATCTACCCACGATCCAGAAGTTCATCAACCTGTGGTTCAGCCTCTCGCTCGATCTGCACGGCAACGAGATCTCGACCAACGCGGCGTCGTATTTCGCCAACGGCCTGAAGGGACGCGCGCAGGAAGAGAAGTGGGACGACCACCTGGTGACGGAGCGGTTCTACGAGCTCGAAGTGGCAGCCGCAGGCAAACTCGATCGGCGCGCCGTGCCGATGCGCACGGCCATGAACGAAGTCCTGCGCGACTGGTATGTCGGCGATTGCCAGGCGGGGGTCGATCGGTGGAACCGCATCTTCGAGCGCCATGGCATGTCCGATCGGCTGCGGCTGCCGGATCGCAAGTTCAACCGCGCCATCGGCATGTTCTCGTCGCTGCACTTCGATCCGCATGGCGTGCCGCTGTCGAAGGAGGAATGGGAACGCCGCCGCGACGAGTGGCTGCCGTCGGCCCACGATCGCGACTACTTGCTGAGCATCATGGCGCAGCCCGTGTACGAGCCGGGCAGGTTCGCCAACTACATCGCGCCGCCGCTCCGCGGCATCAATCGCATGCCGATCGATTTCGAGTATGTGAGGACGGAGGCGTAATTATCAGCTTCCAGCTTCCAGCTTCCAGCTTCCAGTCGCCAGTCATTTCGGTACTGGTTGTCAGTCGACTGGAAACCAGAGATCAATTACTGGGAGCTGGCAACTGGAAACTGGAAACTGAAAGGCTCATGACTCAGTCCCTGACTCGCTCCCGCCTCCTCATCAACAACGAATGGGTGCCGTCCGCCTCCGGCAAGACGATGGAGGTGATCAATCCGGCGACGGAAGAGATCGTGACGGAGGTGCCGGCGGCGGAGGCGGCGGACGTGGATGCGGCGGTCGGCGCGGCGCGGGCGGCGCTCGACGGGCCGTGGGGAAGGATGTCGGCCCGTGAGCGCGGGCGCCTCGTGCGCAAGCTCGCGGACGGCCTGATGGCGCGTCTCGATGAGGTGGCGAGGCTCGAAACGATCCACAACGGCAAGCCCATTTCCGAGTCGCGGCAGATCGAGGTGCCGGCAGCGGCCGAGTGCTTCGAGTATTACGGCGGCTGGTCCGACAAGGTGATGGGGGAGACGATCCCGGTCAAGGGCAACCATCTCACCTACACGCTGCGCGAGCCGGTGGGCGTGGTCGCCGCCATCGTCCCGTGGAACTTCCCGCTGCTGCTCGCCGCCTGGAAGGTGGCGCCGGCGCTCGCGTGCGGCAACACCGTGATCCTGAAACCGGCCAGCCAGACCCCCCTGACCGCGCTGGCGCTCGGCGAGATCGCCATAGACGCCGGGCTGCCTCCGGGGGTGCTGAACATCGTGACTGGCTCCGGGACGACGGTGGGGCAGGCGATCGTCGAGCACCCGGGCGTGGACAAAATCGCGTTCACCGGGGACACCGGCACCGGTCGTTCGATCATGCAGGCGGCGGCCGGCACGCTGAAAAGGATCACCCTCGAGCTCGGGGGCAAGTCCCCGAACATCGTCTTTGCCGACGCCGACGTCGACGCGGCTGTGCGCGGCGCGACGATCGGGATCTTCTACGGCAAGGGGGAGGTGTGCGCCGCGGGTTCGCGGCTGCTCGTCGACCGCTCGATCAAGAACGAGTTCATCGACAAGCTCGCGGCGCGCGCGAACAAGATGCTGCCGGGGGATCCCATGGATCCGAAGACGCGGCTCGGTGCGCTCTCCTCAGGCAAGCAGCTCGAGACGGTGATGCGCTACATCGATGCCGGCAAGCGCGAAGGGGCCACCCTCGTGGCCGGCGGCGAGCGGACGGACATCGGCACCGGCAAGGGCTACTTCCTGCGTCCTACCGTGTTCGCCGACGTCGAGGCGCACATGACGATCGCGCGCGAAGAGATCTTCGGCCCCGTGCTGGCGGCCATCGACTTCGCGGACGTGGACGAAGCCATCGCGCGCGCCAACGACAGCCCGTATGGCCTCGCCGCCGGCGTGTGGACGCGCGACATCAAGAAGGCGCACTACGTCGCGCGCAGACTCCAGGCCGGCACCGTCTGGATCAACACCTACAACGTCTACGACACGGCGGCACCCTTCGGCGGCTACAAGCAAAGCGGGTTCGGCCGCGAGATGAGCGCCCACGCGCTCGAGCACTACACGCAGATCAAGAGCGTGTGGGTGGATCTGAATCTGTGACGGGATTCGGGCTTCGGGGTTCGGGGTTCGGAAACGTCCGAGCGCCCGCGTGCTGCTTGGAGCCGCCTCGAGCCAGCTCGACATCACTCAAAGCAGTGTGCCGTCTCTCGTACACTCCCGGACCCCGAACCCCGAGTCCCGAGCCCCGACCCGATGAC
>JBOGIX010000760.1:0-4481 GCA_050744685.1 Vicinamibacterales bacterium
CTTCTTATCTACAGGGGCTGAACGGCCCGCTGCGCGAATCGCAGTTCGTCGACACCAGCAACCCGCGTCTGGTCCTCTCGGGCGGGCTTCCGGGTGGGTGCGCTCAATAGGCAGATCAACTCCCAACGTATCTGTTTAGCGGGTGAGAGCTGAAATCCAATAATTCGTACTTGTACTTTGATCGCGGTTTTGGCATAACAGTCATGTGCCGGATCGCAATTCCACCGACAAGGCGCCGCAGCAGATCATCGAGGAGCTGCGTCGGGACAACGAGCGGCTACGCGAGGATCTGCGACGGTCGGAAGCGGAGCGTCAGCGGTTGCGGCGCGAGAACGAGAAACTGAAAGAGGACCTCGATGCGGCGCGCCGCACGGCCTCGCGCCAGGCGGCGCCCTTCGCGCGAGGGACCCACGTGGCGCACCCTCGACGCCCGGGCCGAAAAGCCGGTGCGGCGTATGGACGACGCGCGCATCGGCCCGCGCCCGCGCACATCGACGAGATGTATGAGGCGCCGCTGCCGGCGCACTGTCGGCACTGTCAGCAGCCGGTGCGGCTCCGACGCGTGGCGCTGCAGTATCAAGAAGAACTGCCGGCCCACCGCCCGCTGGTGCGCGCCTTTCACGTGGCGATCGGCGAGTGCTCGCACTGTCACGCGCGCGTGCAAGGCCGCCATCCGTTGCAGACCTCGGATGCGTTGGGCGCGGCCGCGGTGCAGCTGGGGCCGCAGGCGGTCGCGCTGGCGGTCATTCTCAACAAACAGCTCGGCCTCTCCTACGGCAAGATCACGCAGCTGCTGCGCGATCGCTTCGGTTTGACCGTCACGCGCGGCGGGGTGACCCACGCGATTCACCGGGCCGCGCGCCAGGCGCAACCCAGTTACGACACGCTGTGTGCGAGCGTTCGCGGCAGTCCGGTGGTCACCGCGGATGAAACGAGTTGGCGCGTCGCCGCCGACCTGCAGTGGCTCTGGACGTTTGTGACGCCGGCAACGACCGTTTATAAAATCCAGCCCGGACGCGGGCTCGCCCAAGCGGCCGCGGTCATCGGCCTGGACTACCCGGGCGTGCTTATCCGCGACGGCTGGCAGTCGTACCGGCAATTCCGCGCGGCGCGGCATCAGACCTGTCTGGCCCATCTGCTGCGCACGTGTCGCCGGTTGCTGCTCGACTTTCCCGATCACCCCTTCGCGACGGCGGTGAAGGCGATCTTGCAGGCCGCGTTGGAGACCCGCGCCCGCTACCGCGCGGGCACGGTATCGGCGCAGGGCCTCGCGATCGCGCGCGGTCACTACCTCGAACGCCTGGGCCGAGTGCTCGAGCGCACCCCGAGCCGGCACCTGTCGATGGCTCGGTTTCAAGCGCATCTGATCCGAGAATACGACGCCATCTTCAGCTTCCTCTTCGACCCCACGCTGGACGCGACCAACTGGCGCGCGGAACAGGCCTTGCGCCCGGCGGTCATCACCCGCAAAACCTGCGGCGGCGGCAATCGCACGGCCCGCGGGGCGCACAGTCAAGAAGTGCTCGCCTCGGTGCTGCGCACCGCCAATCAGCGCGGCCTCGATGTTACCGACCTGTTCGTCACGCTTCTTACCGCGCCCACACCGCTCCTGCCACCGAGCCTCAGTACGCTCCCCGCGAGACACTGAACCCGCTAAACACAAACCTCCCAACCTCCAACTCCCAACTCCCAAGGCGGAGCGTTCGAACGATCCGGGTGAAAGTCGCGGCGACACGCTGTGAGCGGCAACTTTCACCCAGATGGTTCGCGCCACGCGCCTTGGGAGTTGGGAGTTGGGCGTTGGGAGTTGATATGATCGCCCTCAGTCATGACTTCCGAACTGAAGCCGAAGGGCGGACTCGAAGACGTCGTCGCGGCGACTTCGGCGATTTGTTATCTCGACGGCGCTCGCGGCGTCCTAGCGTATTACGGATACGACATACACGACCTGGCGCGCGGTGCGACGTTCGAGGACGTCTGTTTCCTGCTCTGGCACCGGCGGCTGCCGAACCGTGCCGAGCTCGGCGACCTGCAGTCGCAGCTCGTGGCGGCCCGGCCGCTGTCCGAGCCGATCCTGCGCCTCCTGAAGCAGCTTCCCGCGTCGGACGGCATGGACACGCTGCGGACGATGACCTCGGCGCTCGGGCATTACGATCCGGATGCCGGCGACAACTCGCAGCAGGCGAACTATCGCAAGGCGGTGCGGCTCACCGCGCAACTCGCCAGCCTGGTGGCGACTTACGGCCGGCTGCAGGCCGGGGGCGGGCCGATTCAGCCGGACCCGGCGCTCGGCCATGCCGCGAACTTCTTGTACATGCTCACCGGCACGCGGCCGAACGCGCTGTCGGTGCGCGCCTTCGACATCGCCCTGGTGCTGCACGCCGACCACGAGTTGAATGCGTCCACCTTCGCCGCGCGTGTGGCCGCCGCCACGCTCACCGACATGCACTCGGCGATCGTCGCCGCCATCGGTGCGTTGAAGGGGCCGCTCCACGGTGGCGCCAACGCCGACGTGATGCGCATGCTGATCGAGATCGGCGAGGACGCGACGCCCGAGCGGATCGACGAAGCGATCCGCGGCAAGTTCGCGCGCAAGGTCAAGATCCCCGGCTTCGGCCACCGCGTGTATCGAACCGAGGACCCGCGCGCGACGCACCTGCGGCGGATGTCGAAGGAGCTCGGCGAGCGCGCCGGCAGCACCCGGTGGTTCGAGATGTCGCGCCGCATCGAGCAGCTCGTCACCGGGGAGAAGAAGCTCTATCCCAACGTCGATTTCTACTCGGCCTCGACCTACTACACGCTCGGCATTCCGGTGGATCTCTACACGCCCATCTTCGCCGTGAGCCGCGTCTCCGGCTGGACCGCGCACTGCCTCGAGCAGTATGCCAACAACCGCCTGATCCGCCCGCGCACCGACTACATCGGTCCGCAGTACCCGCAGACGTTCCTGCCCCTGGATCAGCGCTGAACACTGCGAAGAGCTCAAAAGGAGAAGGGCCCCTTCCCCCCTCCTCCTGTTGTGCTCTTGGGACCGTGAAGAGCGCCCGGCCCTGAGCCGCTATAATTTGCAGTTAGCCCAATGGACCCCCGCCAGATCAGGAACTTCTCGGTCATCGCCCACATCGACCACGGCAAATCGACGCTCGCCGATCGGTTCCTGGAGATGACCGGCGCCCTCCAGGCGCGCGAGATGGAGGCGCAGGTGCTCGACAGTATGGACCTCGAGCGCGAGCGCGGCATCACCATCAAGGCGCACGCGGTCCGGCTGACGTACCGCGCGGAAGACGGCGCCGATTACGTCCTCAACCTGATCGACACGCCGGGCCACGTCGACTTCTCCTACGAGGTGACGCGCTCGCTCGCCGCGTGCGAGGGGGCGCTCCTGCTGGTCGACGCGTCGCAGGGCGTCGAGGCGCAGACGCTGGCGAACGCCTACCTCGCCGTCGACAACAGCCTCGAAATCATCCCGGTCATCAACAAGATCGACCTGCCCGGGGCACAACCGGACGAGGCGAAGCGTCAGATCGAGGAGATCGTCGGCCTCGATGCCGGCGGCGCGATTCTCGCCAGTGCCAAGGAAGGCGTCGGCGTTCACGAGATCCTGGAAGCGATCGTGCGCCGCCTGCCGCCGCCGACAGGGGATCCCGACGCGCCGCTCAAGGCGTTGATCTTCGACTCCTGGTACGATCCGTATCGCGGCGTCATCATCCTCACGCGCGTGCTCGACGGCGCGGTCCGGCCGGGGATGAAGATCCGGCTGATGGCCAAGGGGCAGGAGTACGAAGTCGATCAGGTCGGCGTGTTCTCGCCGAAGCCGGTCGCCGTCGATGCGCTCGGCGTCGGCGAGGTGGGCTTCATCTTCGCCGGGATCAAGACCGTCACCGACGCGCAGATCGGCGACACCATCACGGAGGCGTCGCGTCCGACACCGGAGCCCTTCCCCGGATTCAAGGAAAGCAAGCCGATGGTCTTCGCCGGGCTCTATCCGGTCGAAGGCAGCGAGTACCCGGAGCTCCGCGACGCGCTCGAGAAGCTGCGGCTGAACGACGCGTCGTTCTTCTTCGAGCCGGAGACCTCCGCCGCGCTCGGCTTCGGCTTCCGCTGCGGGTTTCTCGGGCTGTTGCACATGGAGATCGTGCAGGAGCGGCTCGAGCGCGAGTTCGACATGGACCTCGTGACGACCGCGCCCGGCGTCTTGTACCGCGTGACCACGACCGACGGCGCGGTGCAGGAAATCGACAGCCCTTCGAAGCTGCCCGAGACCGGGCGCATCGAGAAGATCGAGGAGCCGATCATCACGGCCATGATGCTCACGCCGTCCGAGCACGTGGGTGCCATCCTGCAGCTGTGCCAGGAAAAGCGCGGCGCCCAGAAGTCGATTGAGTACCTGGCGGCCGATCGCGTGCTCGTCACCTACGAGCTGCCGTTCAACGAAGTCGTACTGGACTTCTACGATCGCCTGAAAACGCTCTCGCGGGGTT
>JBOGIX010000761.1:0-3109 GCA_050744685.1 Vicinamibacterales bacterium
GGGTGGACGTTTCCCTGGGCGTCCTCTTCGGTTAGCGATTTCAATTTCGATTTCAGCGTCGGATTCACCGAGGCGCAGCAGCGCCAGGGGCTTGAATACAACTACCGTCAGTTACGCCCGTTCGTCCCTGGCGACGGCGGCCGAAGCCTTGTCTCCACGATCGCAAACAGCGCCGGCGTCGACGTGCCTACGTTCGAGCGCGAACGACCGGGCATGAGCGCCTTCGCACTCGAGGACGGGATCGTCTATCACGCCTATTCGACGTATTCGCGCGGACTGGATGGCCTTTGGGGCATGTACCAGTGGCTCGACCGCGCTCCCAAAGGGCGGAACGAGACGGGCATGTGGTGGCGTCGTCACGACGAATACGAGGGCTGAATCATGACGTGCATGGCGCAACAGGCGGAACGGGGGATGTCGCGACGCGCCCGCTCGACGCGAGCGCCGCACTTGGCGTTCCTGGCCGTTTCCGGCCTCGTGTTCGCTGCGAGTGTGGCGGTCGCGATCGCGTGGTGCACGTCCATGTCCGCCATGGGAATGCCGATGCCCGGCGGCTGGACGATGTCGATGGCGTGGATGCGGATGCCCGGACAGACGTGGCCCGGCGCCGCGGCGTCGTTCCTCGGGATGTGGGTGGTGATGATGGTGGCGATGATGCTGCCGTCGTTCGCGCCGATACTGTGGCGCTACCGCGAGGCGGTTGGCACGTCAGGAGCGACGCGCGCTGATCCGCTGACCGCGCTCGTGGGCCTGGGGTACCTCTTCGTGTGGACCGCGTTCGGAATGGTCGCCTTTCCCCTGGGCATCACCCTGGCCGCGCTCGAGATGCAGGAGCCGGCGCTGGCGCGTGCCGTCCCGATCGCCGTCGGCGTGGTCGTCACCATCGCCGGCGCGGTCCAGTTCAGCGCATGGAAGGCGCGTCACCTCGCCTGCTGGCAGGCATCCCCCCGCAGCGGCCACACGTTGACGACAGATGCCCGCGCGGCCTGGCGGCACGGCGTGGCACTCGGTCTCCGCTGCGCCTCCTGCTGTGCGAACCTGATGACGATTCTGCTGGTCGTCGGGGTCATGGACCTGCGTGCGATGGCTGTCGTGACGGCGGCCATCACCGTCGAACGCCTCGCACCGTCGGGTGAGCGCGCCGCGCGCGCGATCGGAATCATCACCGTGGCGGCAGGGTTGGTTCTGATTTCGCGCGCCACCGGGCTCGGCTGACGTTTGGGCCGTGAGCTCGACGAACCCGGCAGCCGTTCACCGGCGCCGTCATATCCGTGTCGAAAAAATCGACCGTGAGTCCGGCGCCCACTTGCGGCCGATTCTGCCGCGTCGCACATCGGCATCGACCAGCGTTGAGGCGACGCTGTGATCCGTCGCGACCCGAACCCCGAGCGAGCTCCGAGTCCTGCGCAACCGAGTCCCGAGCCCCAAGTCTCGAGCCCGCGGACCCGCGAGCCGTGACCCTGATCGAGTAGCATTCTCGTCTCAGTGCCGTCCGTCCCCGTTCCCGTTTCCGAATGGTCGTCGCCCCGAGCGGATCGCGTCCTGCGCCGTGTCAGGCGCCGCCTCGTGCCGTTCGCGTTCATCTGCTACGTCGTGGCCTACATCGATCGGGTCAACATCGGATTCGCCGCCACGGAGTTGCAGCGCGATCTCGACCTCAGCTCGTCGCAGTACGGCCTCGGCGCCGGCCTGTTCTTCCTCGGCTACTGCTTGTTTGAAATACCGAGCAACCTGATCATGGAGCGCGTCGGCGCCCGCCGCTGGATTGCGCGCATCATGATCGGCTGGGGCATCGTGTCCATTGGCATGATGCTCATCACGGACGCCTGGACGTTCATGACTGCACGCGTGCTGCTCGGGATCGCGGAGGCGGGCTTTTTTCCCGGCATCATCCTTTATCTGACCTACTGGATTCCCGCGGCCGACCGGGCGCGAACCGGCGCGCTGTTCATGATGGCCGCGCCGGTCGCCGTGATCGTGGGCGCTCCGCTCTCCGAGGCGCTGCTGCTGCTCGATGGCCGGCTCGGTCTCAAGGGCTGGCAGTGGCTGTTCCTGATGGAGGGGCTTCCAGCCGTCGTGCTGGGGCTGCTCTCGTGGAACATCCTGACCGATCGACCAGAGCAGGCGACCTGGCTCGCTCCGGAAGACCGCCAATGGCTGACGGAGACGATGGCGGCCGAACGGCGCGAGCGCGAGCGCGTGGGCCACACCTCTTTCCGCCGCAGCTTCGCGAGTCGATCGTTGTGGCTGCTGTGCGCGGTGTTCTTCCTCAACACCGTGGTGAACTACGGGATGTTCCTGTGGCTGCCAAAGCTCTTGCAGGACATGACCGCCGCGGAAGGATTCACGCTGAGCGCCATCACCGCTCTGCCTTTCATCGGCGCGCTGGCGGCCATGGTCGTCGTCGGACGCCATTCGGATCGCACCGGCGATCGACGTCTTCACGTGGCGGCATGTGCGGCCGCCACTGCGGCTGGCCTGCTGCTGGCCACGGCATCGCAGCAGTACACGTGGCTGCTCGTGCTCGGGTTTGCCATCTCACAAATGGCGCTGCGCTCGCTCGCCGCCGTGTTCTGGGCGATGCCTCCACAGCTGCTCGGCGGCATGGCGGCGGCCGGCGGCATTGCCTTCATCAACTCGCTAGGGAACCTCGGGGGCTTTGTCGGGCCGACGATCATCGGCGTGATCCACGATGCGACCGGCGGATACACCGGTGGGCTGCTTGTCTTGACCGGCGCGCTGATCGTCGAGGCGCTCCTCGTCCTGGCCATTCGCCTGCCGAGGAGAGAGACGGCGGAGCTCGTTACAGCCGCCAGGAGAACCTGACCCGAATCGAAAGGACCCCGGTGCAGAGACGGACGACGATGGGCCTGACGCCCGATTCCTTCCAGTCAATTCGCTTCGCCACGCCGCAGCGCATTCTCAGCGCGGATCGCCTGTTGGAGATCGCAGCCGGAGTTGGCGCGGCCGGTGCCCACGGCGGCATGGTCGAGACCACGCTCGAATGGGCACACCGCACGCGGCGCCTCAAAGAAGACCTCGGGATGTATCTCGAGATCCAGACGTTCCTGCCGCGGCCGGACCCCGCTGAGTTCGAGCACTTCGTCAC
>JBOGIX010000762.1:0-3399 GCA_050744685.1 Vicinamibacterales bacterium
GACGAGGCGGCCTCGTGGCTTACGTGACGGCCGGCGATCCCGATGCTACGCGGTCGGCGCGTGTGCTGGCCGCGGTGGCGCGGGGCGGCGCCGATGTCATCGAGGTCGGAGTACCATTCTCGGATCCGCTGGCGGACGGCCCGGTGATCCAGCGGGCCAGCGAGCGTGCGCTGGCCGCCGGCATGACCCTGCGCGGATCGCTGGATCTCGTTCGCGAGTTCCGCAAGTCGCACCAGACGCCGATCGTGCTGTTCACATACGCGAATCCGGTCGTGCGCATGGATCCGGCGGCATTCGCGGCGGAAGCGAAGGATGCGGGGGTGGACGGCGTGTTGATCCTGGACTATCCGGTCGAGGAGGCCGAGCCGTTGCGGGCGCCGCTCGTCGAGGCCGGGCTCGATCCGATCTTCCTGATCAGTCCGACGACGACCGACGCACGGATTCGCCGGTCGGCGGAGCTCGGATGCGGATTTCTCTACGTCATCTCGCGGCTGGGCGTCACCGGCACGCGCGAGACGCTGGCGAACGACATGGCCGCGCTGCTCGGCCGCGTGCGGGCGCAGGCCGCGCTTCCGGTTGCCGTGGGTTTCGGCATCTCGCGTCCCGAGCATGTCGCCGAGGCGTGTCGTCACGCCGACGCGGCGGTAGTGGGCAGCGCCCTGGTACAAGAGATCGCGGCGCATGCCACAGCGAGCGATCTATCCGACAAGGTGGCGGCGTATGTGGAATGGCTGAAGAGCGGGCTCTGAAGACCGGCGCCGCCAATACGGCGGGCGAACCTGCGGCCGACGCGGCCGAGATGCAGGCGCGGCGCGACCATGTCGAGGATCTCCGGCGGCGCATCGACGAACTCGACGAAGCGCTCGTGCGCCTGTTGAGCGCGCGCGCCGCGTGCGCGCTCGAAGTCGGACGCGCGAAGAAGCTCCTGGGCCTCGAGATCTACCAGCCCTCGCGGGAAGTGGAGGTCCTCGCGCACGTGCAGCGGCTGAACACCGGACCGTTGAACGACGCCGCGATCAAGCGCCTGTTCGAGCGCATCATCGACGAGGCGCGGCGGCTGGAACGCGAAGCGGACGTGAAGCGCGAAGCAAACCCGAACGAAGAAGACGACAACGCGGGCGGGCAGCCCGCGAACGAGTAGCGGAGCACTCTCATGGTAGTTGTGATGCAGGAGCGGGCCACCGACGAGCAGGTCCAGAAGGTCGTCGCTCAGCTCGTGGAGATGGGGTTCGACGTCCACCGTTCGACCGGCGCGCTGCGCACGGTCCTCGGCGCAGTCGGCGGCAACCGTCAGTTCGATACCAGGCTGCTGGAGGTCCTCGACGGCGTGCAGGAGGTGCTCCGCATCACGGAGCCGTACAAGCTCGCCAGCCGGACGTTCAAGAAGGAGAACTCGGTCGTCGCCGTCGGCGAGGTGCGCATCGGCGGCGACGAGGTCATCGTCATGGCGGGGCCCTGTTCCGCCGAGAGCGAAGAACAGGTGGAAGCGACCGCCGCGTCGGTCAAGCGCGCCGGCGCGAAGGTGCTGCGGGGCGGCGCCTTCAAGCCTCGCAGCTCGCCCTACAGCTTCCAGGGGCTCGGCGAGGAAGGCCTGCGCATCCTGCGCGCCGCCGCCGATCGCCACAACCTGAAGCTGATCTCGGAGGTCATGGATCTCAGCCAGATCGAGATGATGGAGAAGTACGCCGACATCCTGCAGGTCGGCGCGCGCAACATGCAGAACTTCACGCTGCTGCGCGAGCTCGGTCGCACGCGCACCCCTATCCTGCTCAAGCGCGGCATCTCGGCGACGATCGAGGAATGGCTGCTGTCGGCGGAATACATCCTGGCCGGCGGCAACATGAACGTGGTGCTCTGCGAGCGCGGGATCCGCACGTTCGAGAGCTACACGCGCAACACCCTCGACGTCTCGGCGATTCCCGTCGTCCACAAGTTGAGTCACCTGCCGATCGTCGCGGATCCGAGCCACGGGTCGGGCCGGCGCGACATGGTGGCGTCGATGGCGCGCGCCGCGGTGGCTGCCGGCGCCGACGGGCTGATCATCGAGGTGCACAACGATCCCGATCACGCGCTCAGCGACGGCGCCCAGTCGCTGTTCCCGAACCAGTTCGACCGCCTGATGGCGGAGCTCCGGATCATCGCGCCGGCCATCGGGCGCGCCATCTGCCTGGAGCCGGTCGCACGACGCGGATGGGGAGTCTGACCGACCCTCCGTTCGGGCGCATCGCCATCGTCGGCCTCGGCCTGATCGGCGGATCGATTGCGCTGGCCGCGCGGCGCCGCTGGCCCGCCATCACGGTGGTGGCCGTCGATCGATCGGCGGTCATCGAGACCGCCCTGACGATGCGGGCCATCGACGACGGGGGCGAGGACCTTCGCGTGGCCGAACGCGCCGATCTCGTCGTCCTCGCCGCGCCGGTCCTGCAGAACGTGGACGCGCTCCGACGCCTGCCGGACCACCTGGATCGACGCGCCGTGGTCACCGACGTGAGCAGCACGAAGCGCGCAATCTCCGACGCGGCAGCGGAGGTGGCCCTGACGTTCATCGGCGGCCATCCGTTGGCCGGCGCCGCGGTCAGCGGGCTCGAAGCGGCAAGGCCGGATCTCTTCGACGATCGCCCGTGGATCCTCACCGGCGCCGACCGCGCGCCCGACGAGGCGGGCGCCGCGCTGGCGCAGTTCGTCGTGGCGATGCGCAGCGTGCCCGTACGCATGGATGCTGCCGAGCACGATCGGCTGCTCGCCTACATCAGTCATCTGCCGCAGCTGGCGGTGAGCGCGCTGATGCACGTCGTCGGCGGCCGCGTCGGCGCCGACGGCCTGGCGCTCGCCGGCCGCGGACTCCGCGACACCACCAGGCTCGCCACGAGCCCGGCGCCAACCTGGCGCGACATCGTCGCCACCAACGGCGACAACATCTCGACCGCGCTCGACGACCTCATCGCCGCGCTGCAGCAGCTCAAGCCACACGTCGCCGACCCGCCGTCCGTCGTGGACGACGTGTTCCTGTCGGCGGCGAAGTGGAAGGGGGTGTTGGAGCACGGATAAGCTTCCCGCTTCCAGCTCCCAGCTTCCGGCGCGTTCGGAGTTTTTCGCTCAACTGTCGCGGAACCATTGCTGCTAGGCGCTCGAGAGGGCGCACGCTGGAAGCGAGAACCTGAACGTCAGAGCTGGAAGCAGCTGGCAGCTGGCAGCTGGAAGCTGGAAGCTGGAAGCTATACTCGATTCGTGCCCCCCCTCTGGACCCCGTCACCCGCCCGCGTCTCGTCCGCCAACCTCACTTCGTTCATCACATTCGTCGGGCGACATTCCACTGGCGGTGTTCAGGACTACCGCGGCCTGTACGACTTCTCGCTCGCCAGGCCCGAGGCGTTCTGGCGATCGGTCTGGGACTTCGGG
>JBOGIX010000763.1:0-3074 GCA_050744685.1 Vicinamibacterales bacterium
CGATGGTGATGTCGGCGCGGCTCTCGATGTGGGCCTCGACCATCTCGCAGAAATCCATGCGGTAGAGATGATCCCCGGCGAGAATCAGGTAGTACTCCGCGTCGTAGCCGGCGAAATGGCGGGCGGCCTGGCGCACGGCGTCCGCCGTGCCCTGGAACCAGTCGCTGCTCTCGGGGGTCTGTTCGGCGGCCAGCACCTCGACGAAGCCGTCGGAGAACACGTCGAGCCGGTAGGTCTGCGCGATGTGCCGGTTCAGCGAGGCGGAGTTGAACTGGGTGAGCACGAACATCCGCTTCAGGCCGGCATGCAGGCAGTTGCTGATGGGGATGTCGATGAGCCGATACTTCCCGCCGAGCGGCACCGCCGGCTTCGAGCGCATGTGGGTGAGCGGGAACAACCGGGTGCCGCGGCCACCTCCGAGGATCAGCGTCAGCACATCGTTCATCACGCGATTGTAACGCGGCGGCCGGCGCTGCCTGCCGCGGGCGTGCTCGAGGTCGGCCCCGGAGCTCGTGGTGTGTGCCATTCCCTTCCGAATCAACGAGATAGGTGAGATGCCAGATACGTGTTTACGCAGTGTTTACATCGATGACACGTTCGCTGGGGTAGAACTACACGGAGCTAGCATTCTTCGCTTGAACACATGTCATCATCATCGACGTTTACAAAAGAGCTCCGCCTCGCTGGTCATGTGCGCCGCTTCACGATCCAGGAGTCCCCGGCTGAGGGTTGGGAAGTGCGCGAAGAGGAGGACAGCGAGATCGTCCGGCACGTGCAGTACCGCGACTGGCACCGCGTCGAGCGCGCGAGAATGCGGATAGACGCTGAAGTGTCGGCCCTGCAGGATCGCGGATGGACGGACACGAACTGATCCGGAATCAGCTTCCAGCTTCCCGCTTCCAGCTCCCGGTTTCCCAGTCCAGCGCTCCTGCTGGAAGCCGGAAGCGGGAAGCTGGAAGTCGGAAGCTGATCAATCAACAAACCGGTAGCCGAGACCGACGACCGTTTCTATCTGCGAGCCTGCCGCGCCGAGTTTCGCGCGCAGGCGGCCCACATGGACGTCGACGGACCGTGTTTCGATGAAGCGGTCGTAGCCCCACACGCGCTCGAGCAGCCGATCGCGCGAGAGCACCCGATTCTTGTTCTCGATCAGGAATCGCAGCAGCTCGAACTCGCGGCGTGTGAGCCGGATCGGCTGACCGTCCACCGAGACCGCCACCGCGTCGAAATCGGCGAGCAGGCGCGCACCCCGATACACGGCCGTGCTCTTGACTGCCGCGGGCAGCCGTCGCCTCAGCACCGCGCGCACGCGCGCGCCGAGCTCGCGCAGGCTGAACGGCTTGGTCACGTAGTCGTCGGCGCCGAGATCGAGGCCGGTCACACGGTCCGCCTCAGTCGTGCGGGCCGTGAGCATGATGATCGGCAGCTGCGCCGTCGCCGGTCGCGACCGCAGGATGCGGCACACTTCGGTGCCGCTCAGGACGGGCAGGTTCAAGTCCAGGATCACCAGATCGGGCGCCTGGTCGGCGACGGCGCGAAGCGCCGCATCGCCGCTCGTGACGATCGATGCATGCATCTCGCCCGAGCGCTCGAGCGTGTGCTTGATGAGCGCCGCGATGTCCTGTTCGTCCTCGACTACCAGCACGCGCGTCACCTTGCTCACTGCACTGCCCCGCTCACGTGTGCCTGCGGCGGCCTCGTCCAACGTGTGCGGCGCGTGTGAAGACGACGCACGCAGAGCCGTGCGGTCACCGGGTGTGTCCATGTGCGCAGCGTATGAACTCACGGTTTCTCCGCGGTGACGATGACGTTAATTGTGCGTTACAGTTCGGGGGCTCGGGGGCTCGGGGGCGCGCGGGCTCGCGGTCCTTCGGGCAAAACGTCAACTTCCAACTCCCAATTCCCAACTCCCAAGGCGCGACGCTCGAACCAACTGGGTGAAAAGTGAGCCAGCCAGCTTCAGGCACCGACTTTCATCCCACTCTCCCGAGCCTAGCGCCTTGGGCGTTGGGAGTTGGCAATTGGGAGTTGCCGTTTCAACGAAGACGTGACGCGCGTCCGGCCGTTCGGTCTTCGATCGCAGGCGGCACAGCGTTGTGCGCTCATGGCACTTCTCGACGCGCTCGATGTGGCGATCAGCGGTTGTGCCGTTGCAGCCGGTCGCGCAGCGCGATGGCGGTGGCGTTCATGGCAAGCAGGAGGAGCAGCAGCACCACGATGCCTGCCGCCGCGTTCTCGGCGAAGGCTGCCTGCGGGCGTGAGACCCAGTTGAAGATCTGGATCGGCAGGACCGTGAAGGGCGACCAGATGCTGTCGGGCGCGAACGGCACGTAGGTCAGCGCGCCGATCGTGATGAGCGGCGCGGTCTCGCCGATCGCCCGCGACAGCGAGAGGATGAGGCCGGTGAGGACCCCCGGAAACGCCGCTGGCACCACCTGGTGCCGGATGGTCTGCCATTTCGTGGCGCCCAGGGCGTAGGACGCTTCACGGATCGACTTCGGCACCGCGCGCAGCGCTTCACGCGTCGAGAGGATCACGACCGGGAGCACGAGGAGTCCCAGCGTGCACGCCCCGGCGAGCACGCTGCGGCCCATGCCCATGACGCGCACGAACAGCCCGAGGCCGAGCAGCCCGTAGATGATCGATGGCACACCTGCCAGGTTCGAGATGTTGATCTCGATGAGCCGCGAAATCCGGCCTCGCGTACCGTATTCCTCGAGGTAGATCGCCGCGGCGACGCCGACAGGAATGGCCAGCAGCGCGGTGAGGCTGATCACGGCGATGCTGCCGACGAGCGCCGGGAAGATGCCCGCTTGCGAGGCGCGCCTGGACGGGTAGCTCGTGACGAAATCCCACGAGAGCCGCGCGGCACCGTCCGAAACCACCGTGAAGAGCAGCGCCCCGAGCGTGGTCAGCGCCAGCAGCATGGCGAGCATGCCGAACGAGGAGAGCAGCAGGTCGCCGAACCGGCGGCGCGACGGCTGCAGATCGAATGCGCCGGACGTCGCGGCTTCACCGGTCATGCGTATTCCTCGCGGAAACGCTCCCGGAGCCAGTTCGAGAGGAGGTTCAGC
>JBOGIX010000764.1:0-3140 GCA_050744685.1 Vicinamibacterales bacterium
GTTGTTTCCGTCGTTGCGCCTTGGGAGTTGGGCGTTGGGAGTTGGGAGTTGGACGTTGGATATGGAACGTGCCTACCACAACACCTTGATCCCGAACTGCAACTGCCTCGGCGCGTTCGCCTGTCCGCTGATGACGCCGAACGACGACGAGGTGACGCTGGTGTTCGGGGCTGAGAACTGCACGCGGTTGAAAGCGTTGAGCGCCTCGATGCGGAACTGGGCGATCATGCCCGGCCGCAGGTCGAAGTTCTTGAACAACGAGAGGTCGAAGTTCCGGACCCCATGCGCGCGCAGCACGGGCGAGAAATTCGGCTCGTTGCCGAAGGTGAACGCCGCCGGCTGGCTGTAGACGCTCGTGTCGAAGTAGCGGTCGAGGCGTTCGCTCAGAGCGCCATCGAGCCGCGGGTTCTGGCCGTTGTTGTTTGGCTGGGTCCGCGCGCCGAAGATTCCGGCCGTGTTGTTCGCGGTGATCGACAGCGGCGTGCCGGACTGCAGCGTCGTGATGCCGTTGAGCTGCCAGCCGCCGATGATGGCGTTGACGACCGGATGCGTGCCCGAGGCGAACCGGCGGTTGCGGCCGAACGGCAGCTCGTACAGATAGCTCACCACGAAGCGATGCGCGATGTCGTACGACGCAAGGGCCCAGCTCGCCTCGATGTCATAGCTGTTCTGGTGACTCATGCCGATCTCGGTCGTTTTCGCGTACGTATACGAGCCCTCGAACATCAGGCCGTGGGTGATGCGTTTGCGGCCGGTTACCTGCAGGGCGTCGTAGCGCGACTTCGCACCCGCCGAGTACAGCGGAATCACGTCGGTGAACTGCGGATACGGCCGGAGCAGCTGCGCGCGGCTGACGGTCGGCTGCGTCAGCACGCCGTTGTTGACGATGCCGAAGAACGGGTTGGGCACCTGTTGGTTGAGCTGCGAGCCGAGCGCCATGTACTGCGGATCGAGCTGGTTCAGGCTCAGCCCCCCTTCACCGACGCGCGAGAGGTCGTAGCCGCGCGTGCCCACGTAGCCGACTTCCACCATCGTTGCCCACGGGAGCTCGCGCTGCACGTTGACGTTGAACTGGATGGTCCAGGGCGACGGCGTGTCGCGCAGCGGCGCCTGCAGGTTCGCACCGGCCTGCGTCAGCAGCCCTTCCGAGGCCCCCGGCGACGGCCGGAACCCGTTCGGAAACGGGTCGCGCAGCGTGTTCAGCGGCGTAATCCCGTCGATCGACGTGACCCACAGGTTCTCGGTGCGGAACCCGAACGGCCCGACGGTCCCCTGCGCTCCCTGGTTGGACGGGCCGAAGATGTGGCTGTAGCCTGCGCGGACGACCGTCTTGGGATCGATTTGATACGTCGCGCCGAGACGGGGCGCGATGTTGTTGGTGTCCCAGTCGTACTGATATCGGCTGCGGCCATCGACCCCGACGAACACGACGCCGCCCTGCAGGTCGGGGAACGCCGGCACGCGATCCGCCAGCGGCGATCGCGCCTCCGGGTCGAAGTAGTTCATGCGATCGTACCGCTCGGTGCGCGGCACGTCGATGTCGTAGCGCACGCCGAGGTTGAGCGTCAGGCGCGAGCTGACGCGCCAGTCGTCCTGCGCGTAGCCGGCCCAATAGAAGCTGTTCGCCGCGACGTTCTTCCAGTTCTGGATCAGCACGTCGTTCGGCTGCCCGGTGCCGAGCAGGAACGAGGCGAGGCCGTAGCCGGCGGTGCTGCTCGCCGTGGTCGGGCTCGGTCCCTGCGTCTCGTTCGCGCGGAAATTGAAGGTGCCGGCGCTCCGCGCCTCCCAGACATTCACCCGGAGCATGCGTCCTTCGAACCCCGCCTTCAGCATGTGGCTGCCGCGCACCTTGGTGAGGCTGGCGGCCGCCGTGTAGCTCATGAACGCGTTATAGCGATGATCGTTGCCGCCCAGCGTCACCATACCGCTGACGCCGAAGCGCGGGAACATCAAGCGATCGACATTGTCGTCGATGGCCGCGGGGAGCCCCAGGCTGGATGGCCTGAAGCCCAGCCCCTGGTTGTCGAAGATGAACAGCGTACGGGCGAAGCCCACCCGCCCGCTGAAGACCGTCGTGTTCGAGATCGTGCGGTTGTAGTCGATCACGGCGTTGTGCGCGCGATTCTGCTCGTTGACGCGCCCCTCGGCGATGGCGAGATCCTCGGGAAAGAAGATCGCCGGCGCGCTCTCTGTCGTCCGGTACGAATAACGCACGAACATCTTCTGGTTGCCGGACAGCTGATGATCGACGCGCCCGTCGAGATTGTTCACGTCGAGCGATGCCGCTCCCGTGGCGAAGTAGTTCTGGGTGCCGGTCACGGGATTGCCCGCCTGGTTGGGCATCGGGTAGTACCGCAGCACCTGCAGCGCCACGGGATCCAGGCGATCGGCCGGGATGACGTTCCCGGGGAACTGGTCCCTCACGAAGCCCGCGCCCGCCGGGTTGGCGCGCGTCGTGAACGGATCGAAGATCCGGATCTGCTGGCCGTTCTGCGCGAACGTCTGCGAGAAGTCGCCGCGACGCTGCGCCTCGGTCGGCACTGTCGTGGTCGTCTGCGAGTGCCGGTTCTCGCGCAGCCCCTCGTACGACGCCATGAAGAACGTGCGCCCGCGCCGGATCGGCCCGCCGGCGACGCCGCCGAACTGGCTGCGCCGGAAGTCGCCGAGCGGCTGGCCGGCACGACTGGCGAAGAAGTTGTTCGAGTCGAACGCGGAATCACGGAAGAACTCGTAGCCGCTCCCGTGAAACTCGTTCGTCCCCGACTTGTAGACGACGTTCAGGACGCTGCCGAGACTGCGCCCGTACTCAGCGGGGTAGTTCGCGCCGAGGACCTTGAACTCCTGAATCGCGTCCACCGAGGGAAAGACCGAGATGCCGGTGAACCCGTTGACCGTCGGGAACGAGGCGGTCACCCCGTCGATGACGGTATCCATCATCGTCGGGCGCGCACCGTTCACCGAATAACCCATCGAGTTGTAGTTGTTGCCGATCGAGCCGGCAACGCCGGGCGTCAGGTAGATCAGCGAGTAGACGTTACGGGTATTGAGGGGCAGCTCGAGGATGCGCCGGTTGTCCACGACCTTGCCCACCGTCGCCGTCGTCGTCTCGAGGAGCGGCGCATCGGCGCGCACCTCCACTG
>JBOGIX010000765.1:0-3055 GCA_050744685.1 Vicinamibacterales bacterium
AGAGGGTCCGGACGTTGTAGCTGCGGCGGCTGGTGCAGACGACCACGCCTTCGCTCTCGAGCCGGATCAGGGCCTCGCGGATGGGCGTGCGGCTGATGCCGAGGCCGCTGGCGAGCGCCTTCTCGTGGATGCGCGCGCCGGGGCGGAACACACCGGCGGCGATGTCCTGGCGCAGCCGGGCGTAGATCTTGTCGGCGATGGTGTCGGCGCGGATCGCGGGCAGCGGCGAGCTCACGGGCGGAACTGATATATCAACATATCAGTCGCTGTCAACTCTCCGAGGTCAGGCTCGGGAACTCAGCGCTGCGTGCACGTCAATGGGACGACTCGAGGTGGCGGATCCTCGTGGTGCCCTGCGAATCACCGCCCGACAGCCGTGCCGGACGGCGCCCGATCCCCGGTAAAGACTATCGATGTTGCGAAAGACGATGGCCAGCCGTTACGAAAGGTGGATGTCGGCCAGCAGTGGAAAGTGATCGGAGGCGTCGGCGGCAGCCGGGTGGCGGACCACCTCGCAGCGAATCAGGCGGCCGGCCTCGGCCATCGGCAGGAAGACATAGTCGAGCCGTACGTGCGGATCCCAGACGGGGAACGTCAGCCCCTGGTCGGTCGGGTGAAGCCGTCGGAAGCCGTCTGCGTAGCCGGCGTTCAGGATCATCTGGATGGTTCGCCATCGGATGCGTCCGCCAGACAGCCACACCAGCGCCCGGAGCCGCCGCGGCAGTTTCCAGATGTCCAGCAACTCACCCGGCGCGAGCGTGTTGAAGTCTCCAGACAGCACGTGAAAGCCATGATCGTAGGCGCGGATCGTTTTCAGCAGGTTGCCGAGCTCCACGACCCGTCGCCGCTCGGTCCACGCTGCGTGCACGGCGCTCAGGTGCACGCCGTACACGCGCAGGTCGAGCCCGGCTGGTTGAATCTCCAGGAACGCATGCCTCGAGAATCGGGGGCGATGCCACGCGTGGCGCGCCGCCGGCTGGCGGCTCATGTAACCGAGTGACGTACCGGGCCTAACAGCGGACCCCAACATCCCGCAGCGCGCCGCGAGCCGATCGATGACGGCCGGCCGGGTCGCCTCCTGGAACACGACGAGGTCGGGTCGACAGGACTCGATGACGGCGGCAAGGTGCTCTTCGCGGCCAGCCCCGCCGTGCCGGACGTTGTACGAGAGCAGGCGGAAGCTCACGCGCGCTCGGGCTTTTCGATCAGGACGAGATAGGGCTGGCCGAGGAGCTCACCGCGCAGGTACATGACGAAGTCGCGCGTGGCCTGGATGTTCACTGGCCGCCCCACCATCGCCATCAGCCGCTCGCGGACCGGCACCAGGTCAGGCGCGATGTCGGGGTCATCCCGGCTCACGGGCCGCGAGTGCACGCCCGGCACGAAGAAACCGGTCACCTTGAACAACTTGATGACCTCGTCGCCAACCAGCGTCAGGTCGAGATCGCTCGTGCCGAGGCCTTCCGAGTCGAACTCGGCGCCATCCTTCCAGCGCCGGCCCGTGACGGCACTGCCTCGTAGCACGACGCCGGTCTCGGGCGGAATCGCTTCGCGGATGAGGCGCACGAATTCCTCAAACCGCGCGTCGTCGCCCCCGAACGCCAGTCGGATGACCGCGTCGCGCTTCTCCTGCTCGGTCAGTTCGGATTCCGTGGCCGCCGCATGAGCCGCGCCTACGCGCGCTTCAGACGAGGGCGTCAGTCCCAGTTCTTCCACAGCAGTCTCCCCTCTGGGGTGATGCTACAGGAATGCCAGAATCGGTACTCGGTACTCGGGGTTCGGTACTCGGAGGGCTCGGGGGTCAGTACTCGGGGTCAGGGGGCTCGGTCGGTCCTTGTACTCCGCGGGGGTTTCGGTATTCAATACTCGGCGGCGTCGGGACCCCGATGTCCGGTAATGGAGCGCTCTGCACGCTATTTCCCCGGAACTCCGAGTACCGAGCCCCGAGTACCGAGTACCGATTTTCAGTTTTTGCCGAGGTGCCAGGTGGCACGCAGGCTCAGGGCGCGGGGCAGGTAGCTCGTTGCGACGAGGTCCGACTCGAGGGTTTCGAAATGGCGCGCGTGGAGCAAGTTCTGTCCCACCAGCGCGACCTCGAGGCCGTCGTTGACCCGACGGCTGAGCCGGGTGTCGAGCCGCAGATAGCCCGGCACTTGAACCGCGTCGAGACGGGGCGCCATAACGAGGCTGGCGCTGTACTCGAATCCGCGCCGCGACGCGTCGTAGCGCAGCGTCCACTGGTAGCGCGGCGTGCTCCCGTCGACGGACTCCGGCGTTGCCGCCGGGTGCAGCGCCCGCCAGCTCGTCATGCGGAAGATCTCGAAGGTGCCCGTGAGGCTCGACGTCGGCGTCAGCGTCGCCACGGCCACCGCTTCGACGCCGGCCGTGTTGGCATCGAGCACGTTCATCGGCGTCGCCGCGATGAGCAAGTACGGCGCCCCACCGGAGAACTCGACGACGGGGGCCTGCGGCACGGAGGGCATCAGGCCGCGATAGCGATTGTAGAACCCGGTTACGTCGATGGCCACGCGGTCGCCTACCGTCGTCCGCGCGCCCGTCTCGTACGCGTTGAGGCGTTCTTCGTCGACGTTCGGGTTGCCGACGAAGGTGAACAGCATCGGCAGCGGGCCGCGCGTCGTGTGCGATCCGACCTTGAGCCGCACGCTCGTATCGGACCAGGACGGCGTGCGAATCGCGCGCGACACGGCGCCCCACAGGGCCGTGTTCCCATCGGGCGACCACCAGGCGCGGACGGTCGGCTGCGCGCTCCAGCCGGTGACGGCGGTGTGCTCGACCTTGGTCCCCAGCGTCACTTTCAGACGCCTCGTGAGCGCCACCTCGTCCTGGACGAAGCCGCTGTACAACGCCTCACGGAAGCGCGGACCGTCGACGGTCAGCGCGGGTCCATCCGCCTTCGCATCGTCCGATAGATAGCGAAGCCCAGCGCCCCAGATGAGATCGTGCCTGCGCAGCCCGCCAATGCGATGCTGGATGCCGAGGTCCGAGATTCGGCGCGTGTAGTCGAAGAAGTCCGGCTCGTTGCGCTGTGCGGCCT
>JBOGIX010000766.1:0-2946 GCA_050744685.1 Vicinamibacterales bacterium
CCGCAGGCGCCGCACGTCATGGTGGTGGTCACGCCCGGCCGGGGCGTGGCGATGCAGTATCGACCAGAGTATGGCGCCGCGAGCGTCCAGGTCGGCGTCATCTCCGGCGTCGCTCCGGAATGGGTGCGGCTCCGTCGATCCGACAACCGCTACACGGGTTATGCGTCGGAGGACGGGATCACCTGGAGGACCATCGGGACGATCACCGTCGAAAGCCTGTCGTTCGTTCCCGTCCTGGCGGTGACGAGCCACAACAACTCGGTGACCACGACAGCGGTCTTCGAGGAGGCCACGGTGCGGCCCTTCTGGAGCCGGTAAGTCGAGGCGTCATGCTGTGCCGGAGCCGCAATGAGGGCCGCTGAGTCGCCGGACGTCCACGTTGGACTCCTCCAGCGTCTCGGTGCGGCCCCGGCGGTTCCGTCCACGCGACAGAGGTGGATCCTGTGTCCGTGGCGCAGCAGGTTTCCGGGAGAGACGGGTATCTGGATCAGCGTGTTGCCTGCCCACGATGCCAATGGCGCGCTCTTCGAGGCGCTCGTCGACCCCGGCCGGCCGCGCCCGGACGTCTACGCGGCCGTCTTCGCCGTCGATCCGTTTCGCTCGGCCGAGGAGATCGTCAGGCGGATCAAACGATCGCGCGTCGGCGGCGTCATCAACTTCCCGAGCATCTCCTTCATCGATGGCGCGGCGGCAGCCACATTCGAGAGCCTCTCGCTCGGGACGGCGCAGGAGCTCGAGTTCCTGAACGGCTGCAAAGCCTCAGGGCTGCGGACTGCCGGGGTCGTTCGAACCGTCGAGGCGGCCGAACGCCTGCTGGAGCTCGGCGCGGACTTCCTGGTCGCGCACGGCGGGCCGCCCACGAGCGCGGATCCTGATCCGAGCCTGGCAGCGGCGCGGCGCATCTCGGAGTGTGTGCCTTCGAGCACGATACCGATCGTGCCGTTGTCATCGGTCACCCGGTTCGAGCGTTTGCCGCGATCGCGCAGAACCCTGCAGGCGGCCGGCCGTCACCGGCGAGAAGGCGAGGAGTAGGTGCGCCCGTCTTCCGCGAAACGACCATCCCCGCTCGCCCACGACGGCCTTCGCAGGGCCGGGATACCCCAGCGTGGCCGCTTCCTCCTCGCGGCGGCCATCGGGACCGGCATGGCGGCGCAAGGAGCGGAGCGAGGGGGCGCCGACCTGCTCGTCGCGCTCAATGCCGGCCGCTTCAGGAGCATGGGCGCTCCCTCGGCCGCCTGCCAGCTCGCGCTGCGCGATTCCAATCGACTGGTGATGGAGTTCGCCCGCTCCGAGATCCTGACGCGGACCTCGCTGCCCGTGTTCTTCGGCGCAACGACGTTCGGAGTGAACGATCTCTCGAAGCTCGTTGCCTGGATCTCGGAAGCAGGGTTTCACGGCGTCGCGAACTTTCCGGGATGTGTCTTCCTGGATGGCCAGTTCCGGCGCTTCCTCGAGGAGTCAGGGCTGGGTTTCGACCGGGAGATCGCGCTGCTGCGCGCTGCCAGGCATTGCGGCCTGGCGACGCTTGCCTACGTCTACACGATCGACGAGGCACGCCGTGCCGCCGGCGCCGGCGTGGACATCATCAACATCACCTTCGGCTGGAACAAGGGGGGCGCCCTGGGCGTGAAGAGCACGCTCGGGCTCGAAGATGCGGCGACGCTCGCGGCGGAATTCGTCCGTGCGGTGCGGGCGATCAACGGCGACGTACGCTGCGTCATCGAGGGCGGTCCCATCGTGACCCCGGAGCAGATGGACTACGTCTGCCGCGTCGCGCGTGCCGACGGGTACGTCGGCGGCTCGACCATCGATCGGGTGCCGCTCGAGAGCGCGATCGAAATGGCCACGGCCGCTTTCAGGACCGTCGGTGCGCTGCGAAAACAGGTCGACGCGCTGGAGCGGCAGCTCAATCGCAAGGTTGCCATCGACGCCCTCATCGGATTCAGCGAGGCGATGAGCCGGGCACGCGATCACGTGGCGCACGCCATGGAAAGCGATCTGCCCGTGCTGATCATTGGCGAACCGGGCAGCGGACGGAGCGAAGTGGCGGCAGCGATCCATCACGCGAGGGTCGGCGCCCATCGCATGCTGGTGGCGCCCAGCTGCAAGCCGACGCGTGCCGAGGAGACCGAGCTCAGCCTCTTCGGCTGCGTCGGCGGCGCATTCCCCGGAGTGGAGAAGGACCGCACCGGATGGCTCGAACTGGCCCACGGCTCGTCGCTCGTGCTCGACGACGTCGGGGAGCTCGATTCGGCGATTCAGCGCCAGATCCTCCAGGCCGTGCGCGCGGGCGCGTTCTGGCCCCGCGGCGGCACGTCCCTCCACCAGCTCGATCTCCGCTTCATCGGCATCAGCCGATTCGATCCGATGCGCGCGGCGGATGCAAACCGGTTCGACCCGGGGTTCGCGCACTGGATGAGCACGATCCGTGTGGATCTGCCCCCGCTCCGCGAACGCCTCGAGGACATCCCGGTCCTCGCGAAGGCGATCCTCCGGCGTGCCGCCGGCGGGAGCCACACCGAGGTCGAGCCCTCGGCATACCGGGTCCTGCTCGGCCATACGTGGCCGGGGAACCTGCGTGAGCTGCGCTCCGTGCTTCAGCGCGCGGCGTGGGCCGCACGCGACTGCATCGTGACCGCGACAGACCTCCAGCCGCTTCTCCAGGCGCACGCAACTGCATCGTCGCCTCGTGAGTCCTTTGCGTCGGAGCGCGAATGGATCCTCGACGGTTTGCGCCGGAACCGGTTTCGGCGGGAGGAGACGGCACGTTTCCTCCGGATCTCCCGCAAGACCCTCTACAACAAGATGCAGCAGTACGGCCTGCTGCATCCGGATCCGCCGCCCGCAGGAGCGCTGGGGCAGACGAACCTTCCCGGCGGCGCAATCTGAACGAGCCGCGGACCCAGCCGTGGATCAGGTTCGATCTACCCAGTTTTACCCGTCACC
>JBOGIX010000767.1:0-3415 GCA_050744685.1 Vicinamibacterales bacterium
TCGCAGAAGAACTCGAACGGCGGGGCGAGCGCGTGCGCGTGGCCGACAGCCTGATCACGGGCCACCGGCGCAACCTCGCGCACTTGCGGACGGTCGAGTTCGTCGAGGGCGATGTGGCGGATCTCGATGTTGCGCGCACGGCGGTGGCCGGCGTGGATTACGTGCTGCACCAGGCCGCGATCCCGTCGGTGCCCCGGTCGGTGAAGGATCCGATCACCTCGAACCGGGCGAACGTCGACGCCACATTGAACGCCCTCGTCGCCTCGCGCGACGCCGGCGTCAAGCGCCTTGTCTTCGCCGCGTCCTCGTCCGCCTACGGTGATACGCCGACGCTGCCGAAGCACGAGGGGATGACGACCAACCCGCTCTCGCCGTACGCGCTGCAGAAGGTCATCGGCGAGCAGTACCTGCTGATGTTCACCAGGCTCTACGGCCTCGAGACGGTCAGCATCCGGTATTTCAACGTGTTCGGGCCTCGCCAGGATCCGGGCTCCCCGTACTCCGGTGTCATCTCGGTCTTTGCCACGGCCGTTCTCGAGAACCGGCCGCCCACGATTTACGGCGACGGCGAACAGACCCGGGACTTCACCTACGTGGCGAACGTGGTGGACGGCGTGCTGCGCGCCTGCGAGGCACCGCGCGCGAGCGGCGAGGTGATCAACGTCGCCACGGGCGGACGGATTTCGCTCAACGACCTGTTCGACGTGATGCGAAAGCTGGTGGGGGCCGACGTCCGGCCCAGGTACGCCGAGGCGCGGGCCGGCGACGTCCGTGATTCGCAGGCCGACATCACCAGGGCGCGCGAGCTGCTCGGGTATCAGCCGATCGTCAGTTTCGAAGATGGGCTGCGCCAGACGATCGACTGGTATCGCAGCATGAGCGCGGCGCCCACGCGCTGAGCCCACGTGCGGCTGCCGCCGCAGGGCCGGCCCGTCTCCGCTCCGGGACCACCGCTACTGGCTACTGGCAACCTTAACGTTGCTGGAAACTGGTTACCGGCCACTGGAAACTGATGCCACCCTCACTCCCCCCAGATTCCGAGTAATTCCCCCGCAGGCTCATCGAGTCTGCGCCGCCTGTCAGACGTCGGCATCAGGATGTCTCGACTGACAAACGTAGCGCGCGTGCTCCGGGCGCTCGCTCCACCGCGACCGCCCGCAGATCCGCCACTGTCCACTCACACCCCTCGAGGCTCTCGTACGTCGTCCGCACGCCGATGACCGGTGCGCCCGCAAGGTGGCCGGCCTGGATGCCTGCGGGTGTGTCCTCAATGACCACGGAGTCATGAGGGGAGATGCCGAGCTGCCGGGCTGCCAGCAGGTAGCCGTCGGGCGCCGGCTTGCCCCGGATCACGTCTTCGGCGCAGACGAGGACGCGTGGCGCGGGAAGGCCGACGATCGCGAGGCGGGCGATCGCGAGCGAACGGCTGGCCGACGTCACCACCGCCCAGCGCTCGGGGGGAAGGGCATTGAGCAGCGCCAGCGCCCCGGGAATCGCGGTTTCGCCCCCCTCCTGCTCCGCCTCGAGGGCGTCGAGCCGCGCGGCTTCCTCCGGCGTCGCGAGCTCGGGCGCGACGAGCTCCATGGTTTCCAGCGTGCGCCGGCCGTGGGCGACGGCAAGCACCGCGTCGGGGGGGATGCCGTGCTCGGCGGCCCAGACGAGCCACATGCGTTCGACGAGCTGACGGGAGTCAACGAGGGTGCCGTCCATGTCGATGAGCAACGCATCGCAGTGGACGATCGCACGTGATGCGCCGGGACCCGGCCCGCCGGCATGCGCCGGCCGTGACGATTCAGACGAGGGCATGGTCAGCGCAGGCGGAACGCGTCGGCCGCGTTGGCCGCCGCCGGGAGGGCGCGACCACCAGTGTAGATCGTGTGCAGATCGCCGTCGCGCCACGTGCGCAGGCGATACAACGTGGAGAACGTGAAGTCGGGGGCGGCCCCGCCCTGGCCTCCCACCAGCTCGCTGCCTCGCCGCACGTTGTCCATCATCCAGGCCGGCACCAGGAGGTGATACGGATTGCGCTGCACCTCGCCGACGTGAAATGACAACGCCGTCATCATGCGCGCGAGGTCGTCCACCGTGGTCTCGACCATCAGGTTCGGGGTCGACATCGCGCCCCAGAATTCAGTTTCCACCACATGGCAGGTGAAGTCGCGCGGCTGCCGCCCGAGCGCGTCCATCAGCAGATGGTGCGTGCCGACGTGTGTGCTGTTCCAGTCGGCGTCGTGCGGGAAGAACACGACCGCGGGCTGCGCGTCCGCAAGGATTCGCGATACCACGTCCACCGCCGCGTCCCAGTGGCCGCGATCCGCCGTCCGGGTCGCCGGGTTGATTCGCTCGAGTCCGCCCGGCACGGTGCCGATCAGGTCGAAGCCCAGGTACTCGCACGCTGCGCTCAGTTCATCCCATCTGGCCGCCTGCCTGGCCTTGTTGCTGCCCTGCGTGACGGCGACGTTGGCGATCCGCATCCCCGCCTCGCGCTGCAGCCTCAGCGCATACGCACCGATGATGCACTCATCGTCCGGGTGCGGTGAAAAGACGAGGGCGCGCGGCGCGTCCAGCGAGGGTGTTGGACGCGATGGCGGTTCGAATCCCCCGAGCGGAAAGCGTTTGCCTTCCTTGACGAGACGTTCGAGCTCGGCAACGAAATCACGATACGGGTTCATGTGCGATCACTCCGGAAGCGCCGGCAGGCTGGCGGCGGCGATCGCCTGGCCATGACGCTTGTCCTGTTCCCCGGGCACGTGCAGATCGATCCGGCCGGCGAGCCCGGGGAAGTCCTTCTCCAGCACCGTGCGCGCGCCGTTGACGATGAGGTCGCCGCCGGGACCGGAGGTGACGCGGCCGAGGACGAGCACGTGGCGAAGATCGTAGAAGTCCGCGAAGTGGGCCACGCCGTAACCGAGATACGTGCCGATCGTCTGATAGATGCGTGTGGCGCGCAGGTCGTCGCGCAGCATCAGCTCCTGCACGAGCTTCAGCTTGTCTGGCAGCCCCATGTCCACGGGAGCATCGATGCCGGCCGCGGGCATGAGCCGGCCGACACACTGTTGCGAAAAATATTGGGAGCCGACGCCGTAGTCGCCAGACCATTCGTCCACCGGAGCCGTCGGGTTGAAGTCGATGGGCACGAATGCCAGCTCGTTGAGCCACGACGTGATGTTGCCGTCGGGCGTCACGTATCCGGCGGCCGTGCTGGTGCCAAGGGCGATCCCGAGTACCGCGTTCTCTCCGAGGGACATCGAGCCGGCGAGCGCGGTGACCTCTCCGTCGTTGACCACTTCGAACGGCACGTCGTTCCAGGCCTTGCGAACCTCGAGGAAGAGGTCCTTGACCTTGGCCTGGAACACGTCGGCTGGGACGCCGCGAAAGAGCGAGCCGGCTTTCACGCGGTTGTTCACGTAGACGC
>JBOGIX010000768.1:0-1907 GCA_050744685.1 Vicinamibacterales bacterium
GGTCTACGGCGCGCGGCACGTCGGCCTCAAGGCTGGTCTGCCGGTCGACGTGCCGGCGCTGACGGTGAATCGACTGTGCGGCTCGGGCATCCAGGCGGCCGTCAGCGGGGCGCAGCTGATCCTGCTGGGCGAAGCTGATGTCGTCCTGACCGGCGGCACGGAGAGCATGAGCCAGGCGCCGCACGTGATCCGCGGCCTGCGAAACGGCCTGCGCCTCGGGCAGGGCCAGCTCGAAGACACGCTCTGGTCGGCGCTCCTCGATACGCACTGCGGCTGCACCATGGCGGCGACCGCGGAGAACTGTGCGGCAACGTACGGCGTCACCCGGGACGAGCAGGATCAGTACGCCATGCGGAGCCAGCAGCTCGCCGCGCGGGCCTGGGCCGAAGGCCGGTTGAGAGAAGAGGTCGTTCCCGTGGACATCAAGAGCCGCAAAGGGGCCGAGACCTTCGCAGAGGACGATCACATGCGTCCCGACTCGACGCTCGAAGCGCTGGCAAAGCTCCCGGCGGCCTTCAGCAGGAACGGTTGTGTGACGGCCGGCAACGCGTCCGGGATCGTCGATGGCGGCGCCGCGCTGGTGCTGGCGTCGGAGAAGGGCGTTCGCGCGCACGGTCTGACGCCGATCGCGCGGCTCGTCCACTGGGCGTCTGTCGGCGTGGATCCGGCGCTGATGGGCATGGGCCCGGCGCCCGCGACGCGCCGCGTGCTCGAACAGGCGGGGCTGTCGCTGAAGGAGGTCGATCTGATCGAGGTGAACGAAGCGTTCGCGGCGCAGTATCTGTCGGTGGAAAAAGAGCTCGGGCTCGATCGCGATCGGGTCAATGTCAACGGCGGCGCGATCGCGCTCGGGCACCCGCTGGGCATGACCGGCACGCGCCTCCTGCTGACGCTCACCCTCGAACTGCGCCGCCGCGGCCTGAAACGCGGCCTCGCGACCGCGTGCATCGGCGGCGGTCAGGGGATTGCGGCGATCGTGGAAGCGGTGTGAATTTCAGCGCCTCAGGCTTTGGCAGCGTGAGGCGTCTGATTAATCGCGACGCGTCAGAGATGCGAGTAACGTTTCGGCCTTCTGCTTGAACTCGCGATCTTCCGGCTCCCAGTCCGGATCGACCGGTGCATCGATGACGCGCTGCAGTTCGGCGCGCGCGTCGTCGCGGCGGCCGTCCTCGATCAGTGTCTCGGCGAGAAAGAAATGGGAGGCGGTGCTGTTGGGGGCGTAGGTCAGCGAACGCCGCAGGTGTGCCTCGGATTTTTTCCGGCTGCCGCCGAACAGTCCCGGCACTTTGAAGTACCAGCGGCCGAGCGCGCGGTCGGCAGAGCCCTGCTGGAAGCCGGGATCCAGCTTCAGCACGGCCAGCAGCGCGTCCTTGATGGCGCCGCGGTAGCGGATGCCCTGGCGCATGCCGAACGATTCGGCGAGCGCACCCATGTTCGCCGCGATCCAGAAATGCCCTTCGGGGCGCTTCGGCTCGAGGAGCGCCGCGGTCCGTCCGGCGGCAATCCCTGCCTCGAGCACGGTCTTGCGCTCAGCTTCGGGAGCGCGGCCGCCGATCCAGTACCTGGCTCGCGCCAGTTTCCACGCGGACTCGAAGTCGCGCGGGTTGGCCTTCAGCCGCGTGGCCCAGATCGCCTCCGCTTGCCGGGCGCTCTCGAGGTCGGCGCGCCGCGCGTACAGCGCGTCCGGATCCGCGGCCTGTGGTCGCGGGGACGCCGCCAAGCTGCCCGACAGCGCGATATAGAATGCAAGGATGCAGGAAATCATTCGACAACTGCTCGCAGAGCTTGGAGAGGATCCGACGCGCGAAGGGCTCGTCGAGACGCCCAAACGTGTCGAGAAAGCGCTGCGGTTTCTCACGAGCGGCTACACGACCGACGTGGACGCCACGCTGAACAATGCCCTGTTC
>JBOGIX010000769.1:0-3377 GCA_050744685.1 Vicinamibacterales bacterium
GAACATACCCGGTCAACACGTTGACCGAATCGATCATCGCCGGATCCGGGGCCACGCCGAACAATCCGTCGAGGCGTTCGTAGACGGGGACGCCGTCGATCACATAGAGAAACCCATCATCGACGCCGCGCACGTGCAGCAGACCGTTGTCCTCGGTGGCCCAGCCCGGCGCCGTGGCGATGGCGCTCTGGAGGCCGCGGCTCCGCAGGCGCGCCGGCGCTCGCCGCACGGCATCTCCGCCGAGGGTCACCCGCGTGGTCGTGACGATGTCGGACTCCTGTCCCTGCACGACGACCTGCTCGGAGGCGACTGCGGAAAGCCGGATTTCCACCAGAAGAGGTATGGCGCTCGTCAGACTGACGTGCTGTACGGTGCCCTGCAGCGGCGGCGCTTCAGCGCGAATCGAGTACGTACCGAGCGGCACGTTGGCGAGCGTGAAGGCGCCGCGTGTGACCGGCACCCTGGTGAGCTCGACGCCGAGCGGATCCAGCAGGATCGCGACCGCGGACGAGGCCGGCTGACCATCGGGCGCGACGACGGTGCCGCGGATCGAGCCTTGCTGGAGCTGCGCGTCAGCGCTGTTGGAGAAGGTAATCAGGAAAGCCGCGGCGCAGACGCACCAGAAGAGTCGGAGCACACGGCGATTCTACCGCGCGCCGCACCGGCGGACGTTTTGTGGTCAGAGCCGATCGAGATACTGCAACTTGAGCTGGCGTGTCGTGCGTTCGGCGTCGGCGCGTGTCTGGTAAAAGAAGCTGTCCACCCGCGTTTCGCCGCGGAAGAGGTCGACGGCGAAGCCGTCCTCGCTGCGCGAGATTCCGCAAGACACGCGCGACCGTCCCGATCCCAACGACCACTGTTCTGCCCGACGTACGATCATGGCCCCTCCGGCTGCTCTGTATCGCTGGTTTCAGTTAACCGCGAATCGAACGGCTGCGGTATCGGGCAAAAAGGGGAGAAGCCCGGCTTTTGTGGGGGAACTCGGCCGTTGAGCACGCGCCAAAAACCGCAATCCGGGCGCATGCTCCCCTGCTGAGGGTATGTTGGCCGCGAGCCGGACCGGGTACTGTAGAGGGAGTGGGCGTAGCCGGTCAGGGAGTCACCGCCCGAAGTTGACCCCCTGGCGGCGAGTGGGCCGTCTGCGAGGAAAAGGAAATAACCCATGCAATTTCGAACATGGCCTGTGGCGGCGGCGGCGCTCGGCGGGCTGCTGCTCCTCGTGGTGATTTCGGTGCTCACCGCGTCGCAGAAAGCCCAGGACATCTACAGCCAGCTCGAGGAGCTGAACCAGGAGTATCACCGCGTGGAGACGCGGCTGAACCAGCTGCGATCGGACGTACACCTGTCCGGCATCTACGTTCGCGACTACCTGCTCGACACCGCGCGCGAGCGTGCGCCGGAGTACCGCCAGCGCCTGGCGGTGTTCCGGGAAGAGAACCTGCGGACGTTTGTCGAGTTGCGCGAGCTCACGCGCGATCGCGGCGAGAACGAGGCGCGGCTCGCCAGCCTCGAGGCCAAGCTCGAGGAGTACTGGCAGACGCTCGATCCGCTGTTCGACTGGACCATGGCCGAGAAGCTCAATTTCAGCGCCGGCTTCCTGCGCCGGGAAGTGCTGCCGCGCCGCGAGGCCGTGCTCGCGATCGCCCAGGAGATCGAAGAGCTGAACAACGCGACGCTCGCCGGGCAGCGCGGCGACGTCACCGGCAGGCAGGAGGCGTTCCGCAGCGACCTGTTCAAGCTGCTGTGGCGCAGCCTGCTGCTCGGCACGGTCGTCGCGCTCACGGCAGTCATCCGCCTGCGCATCCTCGAGCGGCGTTCCGACGAGCAGCGCTTCATCGCCGAAGAAGCGGAAGGCCAGATGCGCCAGCTCTCGCACCAGATCGTCGCGATGCAGGAAGAAGAGCGCAAGAAGCTCTCGCGTGAGCTGCACGACCATGTCGGCCAGGTGCTCACGGCGCTGCGCATGGAGCTCGGACGGATCGACCGGCTGCGTCCGCCCGACGACGCGCTGGCGCGCGCGGTCGCCGAGTGCCGCCAGCTCGTGGACAACATGGTCCGTACGGTCCGGGATCTCGCGCTCGGGCTGCGCCCCAGCATGCTCGACGACTTCGGCCTCCAGCCAGCGCTCGAGTGGCATGTGCGCGACTTCACGCGTCGCTACGGGGTTCCGGTGGAGCTCGAGACGAGCGGCGATCTCACGATCCTCCCCGACCAGTACCGCACCTGCGTGTACCGCGTGATCCAGGAGGCGCTGACCAACTGCGTTCGGCATGCCTCGGCCAGCCACATCGGGGTGCGCGTGCGCGGTATCGGCCAGACGCTCGAAGTCGCGGTCATCGACGACGGGGTCGGCCTCGAGCCGGCGCGTCGGCGCAGCGGGCTCGGCCTGCGCGGGATCGAGGAGCGCGTCCGCGACCTGCGTGGGACGATGCTGATTCAGACGGGCGAAGGCACCGGCACGGCGGTCACCATCCGCCTGCCGCTGCCGGAGGCCGAAGTGTCCGGGGAGGTCGCGCTTGCGCGTGCTGCTGGCTGACGATCACGGCATCGTCCGGCGGGGACTGCGGAGCCTGCTCGAAAGCGATCCCGCGATCACCGTCGTCGCCGAGGCGGCCGACGGGCTCGAAGCGCTCCGCCTCTGCGAAGAGCATCGGCCCGACCTGCTGATCCTGGACGTCGGCATGCCGAAGCTGAACGGGATTGATGTGGCCGCGCGCGCGCAGAAGCTCGAGCGGCCGCCGAAGACGGTCATCCTGAGCATGCACGCGGACGAGTCGTACATCATTCGCGCGCTGGCGGCAGGCGCGCGGGCGTATCTGCTGAAGGATGCGACCGATGAGGATCTGCTGCCGGCGGTGCGGGCGGTCGGCGCGGGCAAGCCGTTCTTCAGCCCGGCGGTCACGGCGGTGCTGGTGGAGGATTATCTGCGGCAGCTGCAGGCCCGCGGTCTGACCGATTCGTATCATCTGCTCACGGATCGGGAGAAGCAGGTCCTGCAGCTGCTGGCAGAAGGCCGCTCGAACAAGGAGGTGGCGACCCTGCTCGAGCTGAGCCTATCCACGGTGGAAACGCATCGCGGCAATCTGATGCAGAAGCTCAATCTGCACAACACGGCCGAGATCGTCCTTTACGCGGTGCGCAAAGGGATCATCATGTAGATCCGAGGGGCTTCGCCCCTCGGACTCCCCGACACCGTCGCTCGCGGGGCCCCCCATGGCCCCGCTCCGCTCCGGTGGGCGCGCCTGTGGTGCGCCTAGGTCGCGGAATTCATCTCCACTCGAATGAATTCCGCGATCAGATCACGACGCGGCGCTGAGGACGTCGGACCACGCGTGGTCGAAACGCTGGCGCTGCGCGCGTGCGGCATCGGTCAGGAT
>JBOGIX010000770.1:0-8836 GCA_050744685.1 Vicinamibacterales bacterium
GTTCCCCAGTTCCCGAGTTCGCGAGTTCCCCAGTTCCAAAGTTATGATGTGCCCTCCATGCCTCCCATCGTTCTCGTCACCGAACCGGAGTACCGCCGCGGCGACCCGGTGTTTTCGTCCACGACCGACCTGGAATGCGTGCCGACGCCGCCCACGGAGGACGCGCTGGCCTCGGCGGTCGTTCGTACCGGCGCCCGATACTGCGTGATCGGCTCGGTTCCCTATCGCGAGGCGCTCTACGCCGTGCTGCCGCGCGGGGCCGTGCTCGCGCGGTTCGGGGTGGGCTACGACAGCGTGGATACGGCGCGCGCGACCAGGGCCGGGGTGCTCTGCACCAATACGCCCGACGTGCTGCAGCAATCGGTCGCCGAGATCACGATGTTCATGATCGGCGCGGCCGCGCGCCACCTGGTGCCCGTGTCGTCAGCAATGGCGGGTGGACAGTGGGCGCCGAAACAAGGGGTCGAGCTGCAGGACAAGAGGCTGGCGATCGTGGGCTGCGGCGAGATCGGCCGCGCCGTGGCGCGCATCGCCTCAGGCGGCTTCGGCATGCGCGTGCTGGGCTATCGGCGGCGCCCGGGCGCTCCGCTCGAGCACTTCGACACGGTCAGCGACGACTTCGCCAGCGTGGTGCAGGACGCCGACTTCGTCAGCCTGCACATTCCGGCCAGCGTCGAGAACCAGCGGTTCATGAACCGTGAACGTCTCAGCCTTCTTCCCGAGCGCGCATGGCTCGTCAACACCGCGCGCGGATCGGTGGTGGACGAAGCCGCCCTCCACGATGCGCTCGTCGCGGGGCGCCTTCGCGGCGCGGCGCTCGACGTCTTCGAACGGGAGCCGTATGTGCCGGTGGAGGATTCGCGCGACCTCCGGGCGCTGCCGCAGGTCATCCTGCTGCCCCACGTCGGCAGCAACACGGTGGAAGCCAACGCGCGAATGGCGGAACGGGCCCTGCGCAACGTCCGGCTCGGAGCCGCCGGCGACTTCGCCGCGATGGACCTGCTCAATCGCGAGGTCGCGCGCTGATGGGGTGGGTGCAGGTCTACGACCCGCTGCACAACGCCTGGCTCAGCACCCTCGCCGCAGCATTTCCGATCGTGCTGCTGCTCGGCACGCTCGCCGTGCTCGAATGGAAGGCGCAATGGGCGGCGCTGGCAGGATTGATAGCCGCGCTGCTGGTCTCGGTCGGCATCTACGGGATGCCGGTGAGCGCGGCGGCCGCCACAGCGGTCTACGGCGCCGCATATGGCCTGTTTCCGATCGGCTGGATCATCCTCAACGCCGTATTCCTCTACAACCTCACGGTCGCGACCGGCCAGTTCGAGATCGTCAAGGGATCGGTCGCGCGTCTCTCCGCCGATCGCCGCATCCAGGCGCTGCTCGTCGCGTTCTCGTTCGGCGCCTTCATCGAAGGGGCCGCCGGGTTCGGCACGCCGGTGGCGATTACCGCCGCCTTGCTCATGGGACTCGGGTTCACGCCCCTCTACGCCGCCGGCCTGTCGCTCATCGCGAACACCGCGCCGGTTGCATACGGCGCCATCGGCACGCCGATTCTCACGCTGAGCGCGGTCACCGCCATTCCGGCCGACCTCCTGAGCGCGATGGCGGGCCGGCAGCTTCCGATCGTCTCGCTGATCGTGCCCGCGTGGCTCGTCGTCACCATGAGCGGCTGGCGCGGCCTCCGGGGCGTGTGGCCCGCCGTGCTCGTCAGCGGCGGCTCGTTCGCGATCGTGCAGTTCCTCTGGAGCAACTTCGTCGGCCCCGAGCTCGTCGACATCGTTGGCGGACTGGTTTCGCTCGGCTGCCTGGCGCTGTTCTGCACGTGGTGGAGGCCAGCCGAGTCGTGGGACTTTCCCGGGCGCGGCGTGGCGATGAGCGCGAACCCGGCGCCCGCTCGGGGCGGTCGCCGCACGATGGCCCCCTGGCAGCAAGAGGCCGCCCGCGAGGACAAGGAAGCCGCCCCGTCCGGCAGCACGGTCCGAGCCTGGATGCCGTGGGTGTTTCTCTCCGTCTTCGTAGGGGCCTGGGGCGCCGGGCCGATCAAGGCGTTCCTCAACGGCGGACCCTCTGCCGCGGGTGCCTACGTGCAGACCGGCCGTCCACCCGCGCCTCACCCGGTGCTCTCGCCGGCGTTCGACGTACCCGCGCTGCATCGCCTCGTCTTTCGCGACCATCCGGTCGAGGTCGAAGCCGCCGATCGCACGCGGCTCGACGACCCTGCCTATCGGGCGCGCCGCGCCGAAGCGGCGCGGTTCAACCTGAACTGGCTCTCGGCCACCGGGACGGCAATCCTCTTCGCCGCGATCGCGACCGCGCTGTACCTGCGCATCCCCGCCCGGAAGGTGCTCCAGGTCGCCGGTGCGACGTTCCTCCGCATGCGCGCGCCGCTCCTGACCATCGCCTTCATGCTGTCGCTCGGCTTCGTCACGCGGTACGGCGGTACCGATGCCACGCTCGGCCTGGCGTTCACGAAGACGGGCGTGCTCTATCCGTTCTTCGCCGCGATGCTGGGATGGCTCGGCGTCGCGCTCACCGGCTCGGACACCAGCTCCAACGTGCTTTTCGGCAGCCTGCAGAAGATCACCGCGCAGCAGCTCGGCCTCCACCCCGTCCTCATCACCACGGCCAACTACACCGGCGGTGTAATGGGCAAGATGATCGACGCCCAGAGCATCGTCGTCTCCACGGCGGCGACCAACCAGCACGGACAGGAAGGGCGCATACTGAGATTCGTGTTCTGGCACAGCATCGCGCTCGCCGCGATCATGGGCATCATCGTGATGCTCCAGGCCTACGTGTTCCCGTGGATGGTACCCACCCCATGAGCGAGGGTCGCTGCGACGAACGGTTCATCGGAGAGCTCCGGCGCATCGTCGGAGAACGGGGCGTCTTGTCCGAGCGGCTGCAGGTGATCACCTACGAGTGCGACGCGCTGACGCACCTGCGTGAGGTTCCCTCGGCGGTCGTGCTGCCCAGCTCGGCCGACGAGGTCCAGGCCGTTGTCCGGCTGTGCGCGCGCGAGCAGGTGCCGTTCGTGCCGCGCGGTCATGGCACCGGCCTGTCCGGCGGCGCGCTTCCGGTGGCAGGGGGCATCGTCATCGCGCTGTCGCGGCTCGATCGCGTGCTCAACGTGGACATTCCAAACCGGCGCGTCACCGTCGAGCCGGGCGTGACGAACCTCGAGATTACCCGGCGCGTCGCGCCGTTCGGCTACTACTACGCACCGGATCCCTCGAGCCAGCAGGTCTGCTCCATCGGCGGCAACGTCGCGGAAAATTCCGGCGGCGCCCACTGCCTGAAGTACGGCTTCACGGTGCACCACGTGCTCGAGGTCGAGGCCGTCATGCCCGACGGCGAGCTGGCCACCTTCGCGTCTGCGGCGGCGGATGCGCCCGGACCGGATGTGCTCGGGCTCATCGTCGGGTCCGAAGGCACGCTCGCCGTTGTCACCCGCGTGACCGTCAGGATCCTGAAGCGACCGGAATCGGTGCAGACGCTCCTCGCCGCGTTTTCGTCCATCGACGCGGCGGGCACGGCAGTGTCGGAGATCATCGCGGCCGGCATCATTCCGGCGGCGATCGAGATGATGGACGCGCTCGCGATCGAGGCCGCTGAAGCGGCGGTGCACCCGGCATTTCCTCCGGCGAATACGATCCTCATCGTCGAGCTCGATGGCCCTTCGGCGGAAGTTCGCGCTCTCTTCGACATCGTCCAGGCAATCTGCGCGCGGAGCGGCGCGACCACCATCGAAGTGGCGACCACGGACGAGCAGCGCGCGCGGATCTGGAAGGGACGGAAGGCCGCTTTCGCCGCGATGGGCCGCGTGTCTCCCAACTACTACGTGCAGGACGGCGTCGTGCCGCGCACACGCTTGCCGGAGGTGCTGAGCCGCATCCGCCAGCTGGAGGCCTCGTCCGGGCTCCGGATCGGCAACGTCTTTCACGCGGGCGACGGCAACCTGCACCCGCTGATCTGCTACGACGAGAAGATCCCCGGTCACGCGGAGAAGGCCGAGGCCGTCGCGGGCGAGATCCTGTCCTACTGCATCGAAGCCGGCGGTTCGCTGACCGGCGAGCACGGGATCGGCGCCGACAAGGCGGAGCACATGCCGCGCATGTTCACGGCAGACGATCTCGCGCTGATGCAGCGCGTCCGCTCGGCGTTCGATCCCGCGCATATCTGCAATCCTGGCAAGGTGTTCCCCACGCCGAGGCTCTGCGGCGAAGTGCCCGGCCCATACCGTGCGCACCCGGTCGAACAATCAGGGCTGGGGGAGCGTTGGTAGCTGTCCCGAGGCCCTTACCTGTCGTGATGGCGCCCCACTCCGAGCTCACCGCCACAGGCCTCCCGATGGACATCCGTCCTGCCGATCCCGGCGTTGACGCGATGGACGATGTGGAGCCGGGAATCGTGGTGGAGCCGCGGAGCGTCGAGGGGATGGCGGCGGCGCTCAAATGGGCCTCCGCGAACGGTCTGGCCACGGTCGTTCGCGGCGCGGGCACGAAGCGTGACTGGGGCCGCGTTCCGCCGCGCGTCGACGTGCTGCTCGGCACGCGGCACCTGAACCGGGTGCTCGTGCACCGCGCTGGCGACCTGACCGTGTCTGTGGAAGCGGGCATTACGCTGGACGCGCTCAACCGGATGTTGTCGAGTCACGGCCAGTGCCTGCCGCTCGATCCGCCTTTCGGCGACCGCGCGACCATCGGGGGGCTGGTCGCCACCAACGATAGCGGGCCGCTGCGGCACCGGTTCGGCACGCCGCGGGATCTCGTCATCGGCATTCAGCTCGCCACCACGGACGGCCGCATCACGAAGGCCGGCGGGCAGGTGGTCAAGAACGTGGCGGGATACGATCTGTCGAAGCTGATGAGCGGCTCGTTCGGCAGCCTCGCTGCGATCACGGGCGCCACGTTCAAGCTGGCGCCATTACCGGGCGCCTCGACGACGCTGCAGGCGGACGGGATCGATTCGGCCACGATCGTTCGAATGGCGGCGGCCGTAGGGGACAGTCAGCTGGAGCAGGTCGCCTTCGATCTCCATGCGCTCCGCGGAGTCGAGCGTGGGCAAGCGTCGACCACCTGCCTCGTGCGCATCTGGTCGCCGGCGGGGGCCATCGATCGGCAGGTCGAAGCAACGCGCGCGCTGCTCGCGTCCGCAGGTGCGAACACGGCGGTGCTCGCCGGCGACGCGGATGCGGGCCGCTGGCAGCAACACGCCCAGGTCCTGTGGCCGGGCGAGGGTGCCGTCGTGCGCGTGAGCTGGCTGCCTGCCGACCTTGCGTCAGTGCTTGCGCTGCTGGAATCGCTCGCGGCGGGCGGCGCCGTCGAGATGGCAGGGCGCATCGGGGTTGGCGCAGGCCTGATTCGGATCGCGGGCCATCCATCTCGCCAGGCGGCGGCGATCCAGCAGCTGCGATCGTCGACCCCGGTCCGGCACGTGGTCGTCGTGCGCGCCGGCCCGGAGGTGAAAGCGCACGTGGACGTCTGGGGTCCGCAACCGAACGCCCGCCTGCTGCAATCGATCAAGGCCGCGCTCGATCCCGCGGGCATTCTCGGCGCGGGGCGCGGGCCGCTCTGAGCAAGGAATTCACCCGCGCGGAGATGAATTCCGTGCAGCTGTCAGCCGTCAGCGATCAGCTCTCTGCGGGGCTGCTTGGCAGCTGAACGCTGGCAGCCGATAGCTGATACCGGGGGAGTCCAGCGCTGAGCAATCACTCTGCATTCGATCAGCATCATCCGCCGTCCGGGGCGCTCATCGACACGTGCGTGCACTGCGGCTTCTGCCTGCCGTCCTGCCCGACCTACGCGTTGTGGGGCGAGGAGTTGGTCTCGCCGCGCGGCCGCATCTACCTGATGAAGTCGGGCGTCGAGGGACGAGTCGGCATGACGCCGGCTTTCGTCGGCCATTTCGATGCCTGCCTCGGATGCATGGCGTGCGTGACCGCCTGCCCGTCGGGGGTGCAGTATGCGCCGCTGATCGAAGCGACCCGCGCACAGATCGAGCGGCGGTACGCTCGGTCGCCGGGCGATCGGCTGTTCCGCCGCGCGCTCTTCTCGGTCGTGCCGTACCCGGCGCGCCTGCGTCTCGCGCTGGCGCCGGTCCTGCTATATCAGTGGCTGCAGCCGTGGCTGCTGCGTAGCGGGTTGCTCCGGCTGCTTCCGCGCCGGCTGCACGCGCTTGCCGCCCTGGCGCCGCCCGTGTCCGTGAAGGCGCTCACGACATCCCTTCCGGTTCGGACGCCCGCGATCGGCAGTCGCCGAATGACCGTCGGACTGTTGACGGGCTGCGTGCAGCGGCTCGCGTTTCGTCACGTCAACGACGCGACGGTCCGCGTGCTGGCCGCCGAGGGATGCGACGTGGTGGCCCCGCCATCACAGGGCTGCTGCGGCGCGCTCGCGTTGCATGCCGGGCGGATAGACGAGGCGCGAGCGTTCGCGCGGCAGACGATTGCCGCATTCGCCGACGGCGGGCTCGAACGCATTGTCGTGAACGCCGCCGGCTGCGGGTCGTCGATGAAGGAGTACGGGCAGCTGCTCGCGGACGATCCGGTGTGGGCGGATCGCGCCGCCGCGTTCTCGGCGCGCGTGCGCGACGTCACCGAGCTGCTCGTCGAGCTCGGCCCCCCCGTGGCGCCGCGGCACCCACTCGCCCTCCGCGTCGCGTATCACGACGCCTGCCACCTGGCGCACGCACAGGGCATCCGCCAGCAGCCGCGCGCCGTGCTGTCGGCGATCCCCGGCATCGAGCTGCTGCCGTTTGCCGAGCAGGACCTGTGTTGCGGGAGCGCGGGCATCTACAACCTGGTCCAGCCCGATGCGGCACACGATCTCGGCGTCCGCAAAGTGAGCCACATCGCCGCGGTCGCGCCCGACGTCGTGGCGACCGCCAATCCAGGATGCACGCTGCAGATCGCGTCGACCGCGGCGCAGATGGGCCGTCAGCTGCGCGTAATGCACCCGATCGAGTTGATTGATGCGTCGATTCGAGGGGAGGAGGTCGGGAGGGCTGGAGCGAACGGAGGTTGAGGAGACGGAGACAATCGAGGACACGGATCTACAAACGGAGCTAACGGACGTGAACGGAGGACGACTGCTTCTGGATCACGCCGCTCTCCCTGCCCGCGCGGAAAGCGCGGGGCGCGACCCGCTGTCAGCGCGAGCCGTTTGTCCTCCGTTCCAGTCCGTTGGCTCCGTTGCTCCGTTCTATAGATCCGTTGCCTCCATTGTCTCAGCCTCCTCCGCCTCTGTTCCCTCGATTGCCTCAAACCTCATTTGCGCGCGGCCAGATAATTCGCCACCGCGGTGAGCTCCTCCGCACTCAGCCTGTCGTTGAACGCCGGCATGTCGGCCAGTTCATCGATCTCGGCCGGATCGCTGATCCACTCGTGCAGCCACTTCGCGTCGCGCTCCTTGCCGGCGTGCGTCAGGTCGGGCCCCTGGCTCACGCCCTCGCCGTCGATGACGTGGCAGCTCGCGCACCACGCGCCGATCGCCAGGACCGCGGTCCGTGTCCGGCCCGACGGCTCGGGCGCGTTTCCACCGGCGCGCACCTTCTGCATGTAGCTCAGGATCGATCGGCCCTGCGACTCGCGCATGCCGCCCGGCGGCCGCTTGCGGATGCCTGGCGCAATCACCTCCGGATCGCCGACGTGCGAGAGCAGCCAGTCCGCGTCGCGCCGCAGGCGTGTGTCGGAAATCGGGTTCGCGGCGCCGCCGATGCGGTGGCACGAGATACAGCGCTCGTCCTTCACGAACTCGCGGCCGGCGAGCGCCAGCGGACCCCACTCCGAAGGATCGGCGTGCGCGGGCGAGTCCTTCAGCCCGAGATACGTCAGAGCCACGATCGCGGTCCCGAGGAGGACGAAGCCCGTCGCGACCAACGGCCTCTTCGCCGGGTGCCGTTCCGGACGGCGGTCGAGCAACGGCAGGAGCAGCAGGGCCCCCACGACGAGCCCGGGAATGACGATGGTCGCCACCGGCTCGAGTGGACCCGGAAAATATTTCAGCAGCTGAAACAGGCTGAGGAAGTACCACTCGGGCCGCGGAACGTACGTCGCGTCCGAGGGATCGGCGATGGCGTCGAGCGGCACCTTCACGGTCAGCGCGAACGTCACCAGCAGCGCGAAGACCGTCGCCATCGCGATCGTGTCTTTCAGCGCATGATACGGATAGAACGGCTTCGGCGACCCGGCGCGCGGGGTGATCGGTCCGGAGATCCCGTGACGCCGCATCAGGTAGATGTGCGCCGCCACGAACGCGACGAGCGCCGCCGGCAGCAGGAAGACGTGTGCCGTGTACCACCGCAGCAGGGTCAGCGACCCCAGCTCGGCGCCGCCGCGCATCACCGCCGCCACCTGCTCGCCGAACACTGGCGCGCTGCGCGCGATGTTGATCGTGACGGTCGTCGCCCAGTAAGCCTTCTGATCCCACGGAAGCAGGTACCCCGTCAGGGCGAAGCCGAGAATCACCAGCAGCAGCACGACTCCCGTCATCCACGTGACTTCCCGCGGCTTCTTGTACGAGCCGAGGAGGACGACGCGCAGCATGTGAATCACCGCCGCGATGACGATGAAGCTGGCGCCGAAGAAGTGGAGGGCGCGGACCGTGGCGCCGAAGGGGAGGCGATCGGTGATGTAGCGGACGCTGTCGTACGCGTGCTCCGGCGCAGGCACGTAGTACATCGTGAGGACGACGCCGGTAATGAGCTGGACGGCGAGCAGGAACAGCAGGATGCTGCCCGTCACGAACCACCAGCCGACGCCGGGCGGGATCGGCTCGTCGAGCAGATGGCTGCGCCCGGCGCGGAAGCCGGTGCGTGCGTCGATCCAGTCGAAGAT
>JBOGIX010000771.1:0-8720 GCA_050744685.1 Vicinamibacterales bacterium
AAGGGACACGGTGTCGTGATTTCTTTCGTGACTCCGAACGGTTTTGCACCTTGCCGCGCCGGCGGCTCGCCGCGTGGTGGATGCCGAAGACAGAAGAGCGCACCTTCTCGACGTTGAACCCAGGTCGGCGCAGCCTCTCTGCGTCGGGGCACACTCGTTGCACGGTGCGGGCGCACCGGCCGTCGATCTTTTGCGTCCGCGTTGAACACGATCACACCACGTGTCTCGACCGCGGCCGCTCCGGATCACAGGTGCACCCTCGCGGGTATCGCGTCCCCGCGCCGGTGGGGCCGTCCTCGGGGACGAACCTCAATGGCACCCCGTGGCGCCCTCGTCGCTGAACGAGCCGTCGGTGGAGATGAAGCGCCAGCGGTATCCGTCCGCTTCGAGGGTGAAAGCAATTACGCCCCAGGTGCTGGCGGCGGCCTCGCTGTTTGGGTGAAGACTGTGGACGGGCCGCACGGGCGCACCGCCGGTCCCAACGACGAACTGACGAATGCCGCGGACGTGGTCGATACGGCCCGTTCGATCCTGAGGCGCAAATCGTTCGTACATGTGATCGTGGCCGACGATCGCGAGGTCGACGCCGAAGTCGTGCATCGCATGCCAGACGTCGAGCATACGGGCATCGCTGCCGTGATGGCCCGAGCTGAAGGCCGCCCGGTGCCAGTAGACGGCCGTGCACGCGGCGGGATGTGCTGCCAGGTCGGTGCGCAGCCACTGTACCTGAGGGGACCCGCTGCGCACATCAATCTCGCTGTTGAGGGCGACGATGTGCCAGGCGCCGAGGGAGTAGCTGTAATACCCGAGGCCGGCGGGACCGGCGTTCCTGCCGAAGTACTCGAAATAGGGGGCGGCGTCCGCCTGATGGTAGTCGTGATTGCCCGGAACGGGCCTGGTGCGCTGACGGTGGCGCCCCCAGGCCGGTTGGTAGCAGTCGCGGAATTCGGCGGCGCTGCCCGAGGGATATGCGTTGTCGCCGGTCGTGAAGACGGTGCCGTCGAGACGATCGAGCAGCTTCGCCGTGAGCTCGGCGCCGGGACCGCAATCGGCGATGTCGCCGGCGCCGACGAACGATGCCGGCAGGGCGGGCGTGACAGGCGTCGAGATGCCTCCGCTTCCGCCTGTTACCGGCGCGGGCGCGGCAGGGGAGCCGGAACAGGCCGGCAGGCACACGACGGCCGCGAGAATCGCAGCCAGGCGTTTCATGTTCGATGGAATTTCTCGGGGAGTTCCATCAATGGTAGCGCGTATCGACTGCTGAGGTAAAGGGTGATCGTGTGATCGGACAGGAAAAAATGGTGCGCGATGTCCTGGCGGCCGCTGTCGCCTGCGCGATGGTGTCGATGTCGGCCGCGAGCACTGCGGCGCAGGAGCCGCCGCACGATTTCGACCCGCTGGCAATCGTCCGGCCGCTGTCCGAACACGCGACGGACACGCTGGCGCAGCGCGCCGACGACCCGGGCGAGTGGGGATTCCGCTGGGATGATCACCCGACGCTGCATCTGGGACGCTCGGCGCGCGTTTCGTTCCGCGCGCGGGTGCAGGGCGACGTGCGCGGATCCGAGGCAGAGGTCGGCGATGCCGAAGGGTTCGACGTCTCGCGCCGGCGGATCGGCATCGAGGGCGGGATCGACGATGTGCTCGACTTCCAGGTCGAACACGAGATCGGGGCCGAGACGCCGTGGCGTGACGTATTCGTCAACTACTCGAAGTTCGAGGCCGTGCGGGTGCAGGCAGGCAAGTTCAAGCTGCCGTTCAGCCTCGACGAGAACACCAGCTCGGGCAACCTCGATTTCGTCTATCGGTCACGCGCCGCGACGCAGCTGGCGCCCGGCCGCGACCGCGGCGTCATGGTGCACGGCCGCACGTGGCAGCGGCGCCTCGGTTACGAGATAGGCCTGTTCAACCACGACGGCGACAACGCACGCACGTCGAATGCCGCGCTCGTGTACGGCGGGCGCACGGTGGCTGCGCGCGCGCTCGTGCAGCCGCGGCGTGGATCGAAGTCGAGGCTGCGCGATCTGCAGGTCGGCGTGGCGCTGACGGCGAGCGCGGTGCCGGAGGGCATTGCGGCGTTGCGCGGACGCAGCGCGCTTGATGCTTCGTTCTTTCCAGCCGAGTTCTGGGTCAACGGGTCGAGGCGCCGCGCCGGGGTCGAACTGCGCTGGCGGCCGGGGCCGTGGTCGGTGAAAGCCGAGTACATCCGCGTCGCAACCGAGCGGCGGGCCCAGAGCGTGGACAACACGGACCTGTCCGATCTCGTCGCCAGCGGCTGGTACGTCAGCAGCACGTACCTGGTCACGGGCGAGCACAAGACAGAGGGGGGCGACACGCCGCGGCGTCCGTTGCTCCGGGGCGGGTACGGAGCGCTCGAAATCGCCGCACGCATCGAGCGGCTCGCCTTCGGCAGCGCCGCGAACAGCGATATGGCGGCGCTCAGCCCGCGGGCCGACGTCGTGCGCGGCAACGCCGATCGCGCCATCACGCTCGGCGTGAACTGGTATCCGATCCGCCGCGTGAAGCTCCAGGCCAACCTCGTCACCGAAACGATCGCCGAGCCGGAGTTCGGCCCGCTGCCAGATCGGGCGCGGTTCTGGAGTGGGCTGCTGCGTTTTCAGGTGACGATTTGATGGCCATCATGGGTCCATCCCGCTTCGCTCATGTGGCGCTGCTCGCGGCGTCGCTCGCGCTGCACGCAGCGCCGCTCTTCGCGCAGACCGCCGACGACCTCTTCGACCCCGGCACGATCCAGGAGGTCCGCCTGTTCGTCAACAGGAGCGATTTGAGGACTCTCGAGGAGACGTATACGGAGAACACCTACTACACGGCCGATCTGCAGTGGCGGGGCCAGCGGGTGCGCAACGTCGGCATCAGGTCACGGGGCGGCGCCAGCCGAAGCCCGGCGAAGCCAGGTCTCGAGATCGCGTTCGACCACTATGTCGGCGGCCAGCGCTTCGTCGGCCAGCTCGCCCTCGTCCTCGACAACCTCTGGCAGGATCCGTCCATGGTGCGCGAGCGCGTGGCGATGGCCTTCTTCTCGCGGATGGGGCAGCCCGCGCCGCGCGAGTCGTTCTGCAGGCTGTACATCAACGACGTGCTCTACGGCCTGTATGCGATCGTCGAGGCGGTGACGCCCGACTTCCTGGCGCGGACCACGGGCAATGACAACGGTTACCTCTTCGAATACAAGTACACGCGGCCGTACTACTTCGACGATCTCGGCGAGGAGCTCGATCGATACAGAGAGATCTTCGAGGCGCGATCCCATCGGCTCGAGCCAGACGCCGTGCTCTATGGCCCGCTTCGCGATTTCGTCCGGGAGGTGAACCATGCCGACGATCCGGTCTGGCGGGGGCGCGTCGAGGCGCACGTCGATCTCGCGCAGTTCGTGACGTATGTCGCCATCGAAGCGTTTCTCGCCGAACCCGACGGCATCCTCGGGGTGATCGGCATGGCCAACTTCTACCTCGCCAGAAACGGCGCGACGGGGCCGCATCGTCTGATTCCCTGGGACAAGGACCTCGCGTTCAGCGACACGCTGTCTCCGATCTTCGCTCGCGCCGAAGAGAACGTGCTGTTTCGCCGCACGATGAGTTTTCCGGATTTGCGGGCCCTCTACCTCGACGTGCTGGAAGCGTGCGCGCGGGCGGCGATGGCCGACGACTGGCTGCGGGCGGAAGTGGCGTGGAGTCGGAGCCTCATTGCGGACGATGCCGGGGCCGACACGCGCAAGCCGTATTCGAACGACGATCTCACGGCCGCGGGGGATTATCTCGACGAATTTGCGGCCGGCCGCCCAGGCTATGTGCTCGCCGAGGTCGCGAGGGCACGCGATCAGGCGGAGTAGATGCCAGCCGCAAGAGAGCCCCCTGGCCGCCAGAGGCCGCCCCGCGAGGACCAGAGATGCCATGCCGCAAGAGAGCCCCTGGCCGCCAGAGGCCGCCCCGCGAGGGCACAGAATGAACGGGCTCACTGATTCGCCGCGCGACCCAGATACGTCGACAGATCTCCGAGAAACGTTTCCATCGTCGCCGCGTGCCCGAACACGAAGCGCGACATGACGCGAAAGATCGGGTTGTAGACCTCGCCATGCTCGGTGATCGCCACTCTCGTGCCGGAGCCTTCGGGCGTCAGCACGAACATCCACGTCCCTCCGAATGGCAGCGAGCGGTCGGCGATTCGCGTCACGAGGCGTGACGGATTCACCGCCTCCTGCACCTCGAACGTGATCGTCCCGTTGCTGCCCACCTCGCGCCAGCGCAGCGCCGGCGTGCGCTCGACGATCTGCACCTGTTTCACGTCGGACCGCCAGGCCGGATACCGCTCGACGTCGTGAATCACGGCGAAGACGCGTGCCGGCGGCTGCCCAAACGCGCGATCGACGCTGGCGACGTGCCCCACGGGCAGGGCATACCCGAACGCCACGACGATGAGGACGAGGATGCCCAACGCGCCGGCAACGAGGATCGCTGTGCGAAGCATGGGGCGGGGAGCTGGAAGCCGGAAGCTGGAAGCTGGAAAAAACCCGGCCCACCGCGCGGGTGAGCCGGGCTTCATGTCGTGCAAGACAGGTGTTACCGGGAGGTATCCACGGTGCCTCTGGGCTGTGCGTTCGCTTCGGCGTTCAGGCGCAGTTGCGCCTCGCTGACGCGGTCCGTCGGCGCGCGGCCCGCGAGCTCAGCGCCCTCGGTCCCCGTTCCGGTCGGAATGCCAACGGCGGAATCGACCCAGAAGCCGTTGCCGGCAGAGTCGTCGCGGAACATCCCGATGCCAACCTGGCCCGCGGCAGGCAGCGTTGCGTCAGTGCCCGCCCAGACCAGGATGCCGTTGATGTAGAAGAGGAACGTGTCCTCGTACGAAACGACCCGGAGGAGGTTCCAGGCGGAACCCTTCAAAACTGCGGGCGACTGGGTCCACGTCTGGAGGGTCGATGACACCCCGCCGACGTTCTTGAATACGCTGAACATCCCGTTCGCGCTGTACTGGAACATGATGTTCGAGCTCCACTGGTTCGTCGCGTTCAGCGGCGCCGGCGTGCCGCGCACCATGATGCGGTTCGCACACGACTGGCAACCCGAGCGCCACAGTCTGACCTGATAGTCCAGGTACCTGAAGCTGGCGCCGCGACTGACCGACGATCCGACATTCGCCAGGCCGGGAGTGTAAAGGAACGCGCCGCTCTGGTGCGACCACGCGCCCGTGACGGCTGTCCATCCAGCGATGGACGTCGTGAACGGGAAGTTGAACCCGAGGGCGAATTCCTGCGGACCTCGCCAATCCGAGATCACGCCAGACGGGCGTCGTCCCTGGACCCAGTAGGTGCGCGTGCCTTGCGTGGCGGCGGCAGGTATGACCCAGTCGAAGAAGTACCACCGCGACTGGCCCGCGGGCAGGCCGGCGATCGACGTGCTGCCGACGTCGCCGTGTCCGCTCACCCAGAAGTACACACGCGCATCGGCGGGCTGGGTCGTGTAGATGTTCCGGACGAGCGCCCAGAGCCGCACCGTAGCGCCCGGATAGGCACCGGTGACCGACCACTGCGAGTCGATGGCAATGGTGCGCCGATCGACGTTGAATGTCTGCGGCCCGGCGAGCGTGGACAGCGCCCCTGCGTTTCTCCACACCTGCGCCCAGTAGCTTCGGGTGGCGGTGATGGCGTTGGCCGGAATCACGTAATCGTAGAAGTACCAGGCCGAGGCGCCGGGCGCGAGGCCGGCGACCGACGCGTTGCCCACCCAGGTATTCACGCCCGGCACGTTGCTGAGGAACCACACACGCGCGTCCGCCGGCAGTGCCACGGAGCCGTCGTTGTGGACGCGCGCCCACAGGCGAGCGGTCTGGCCGGGCCTGACTGTTCCGACCGGCCACAGCGAGGTGATGTTGGCATGCGGGGTTCCGCACTGCGGGAACCTGAACGATCCCACCCGGAGCCGCCAGGCGAACGAGCTGGTCACGGGGAAGTACTCGTTGACGTACCAGAACGTGCAGTCGTCGGTCGGGTCCACGTTCATCGACGTGTAGTCGCCCCAGCGGGCCGACGTCGACGTCTGCGAACCGCTGCCGTTGACGATCGTGCCTTCGCCCTGGGGCAGCGTGCCGAGCGCGTCGGTCACGAGCCGCCCGGTGTAGCGCATGCCCGGGAAGACTGCCGTTGCGTTCGAGACGCTGTAGCCGAGGGCCATGTTGCCGTTCTGGTCCTGGGCCACGCTGCCGAACCAGCGATGGATCCCGTCCGTGGTGCCCGGACCGTAGGTGCCCTGCTGATGGATGAAGGGCGCGGCATTCGGGCGGCGCACCTCGTACCAGCGGATGCCGGACATCGACGGCGCCGTCGAGACCTCGACGGACTGGTTCGACACCAGGGATTCATGCGTGCCGTGATTCCGGTACGCCAGGCGATGCAGCAGGCGTTGCCGATAGCCCTGGTGGTCGATGCGCTGCGCGGTGCCTGGCTGCGGGATGCAGTTGCGTGTGCCGCCGCAGGCATTGAGGATCGAATCGAATGCGGCCACCGGGATGGTGTTGGTGAGCGCGAGCGTGGACGACGCGGGCGTGGCGAAGTTCGGGTTGAACTTCCAGAGGTTCAGCGCGTCGGAGGGCGCGCCGTACGGGCCGCCGTTGTCCTGCGATCCGACAAGATAAGCCGGACTGCCGGCAGGCGGCAGTCGCGTGCCGTCGAGGTCGGCAGGGAGCAGGCCATCGCCCATGCGATAGGGGGTGCCGCCAGGCGTCGCGAGAAACGAGATGATCTGCGCGCCGGCAGCGCCCGCGAGCGCCTGCGATCGATTGAGACCGTAGACGCCGACGCCGGCAAACGGGCCCGCCGACGAGAACTCGCGCGTGGTGACGACGTAGGCGTTCGGCCACATGCTGATCTTCGGGTAGTCCGGGAAGTTCGTGCCGGTGCCGATGGAGTAGCGGAAGTAGGCGCCCGTCGCGTCAGCGGTCGTCGAGATGGCCAGGCACACGAAGAACGTCGGACCATCCGCGGTGAATTGCATCAGTACCCAGCGGTTGGCGAGCTGGTCGTAGATGACGACCGGATCGCCGGCGTTCTCCGCCTGACACGGCCCGCCGAATCCCGCCCACAGCGTGTTGATGTTGATCGGGCCGAGCTGCAGCGCACCCGCCTTGCTGTAGACGGCATAACGTGTGTTCGCCATGGCGACGTACTGCGTGAGGCCGACGTCGCCGACGGGATCCGGCGGGACCGGACCGTTGCCATCGAACGCGTTGAAGTTCGCGGAGGTCGCGGGAATCTCCGCCGCCGCGTCGACGTCCTGCTGGACGAGCTGGTCGACATCCTGCGGCCCCACCCGGCCCGTTCTCGTCTCGATTTCCTCGATGCGCACGCGTTGCATCGTCGGTTCGATGTCCGGGATGTCGCGGAGTGGCGGCGAGACGTCGAAGTGACTCGGCGCGAGCACGCCGCGGTAGATGACTCCCTCAGAGTTCCCGCTCCGGCCCTGGGCTGCCTGGTTCGAGTTCTGCCTCGCCGATACGCTGCCGGTCGCAGCGAGTATCACAGCGCAGACGAGGACCCGGAGCGTCCGCGACCCGATGATTGGTTGAAAAGACATCATTGCTCCTCTGAAGACGCAGAGACTTGCGGCAGTGACACGACGAACGTTCCCCTGTACTTGGGGAGCGGCACGGGCTGTTCGCCGACGGGTCTGGGGTCCAGTCGGACGAGACGTATCCGGTAGCGGAGGTAGCCCGCTTCGGTCCGGAGCGTGGGGTCGGTATGGAGTTCGAGGGTGGCAGCCTCGCTCGGAGCCTGGTGCAGCGTGATCTCGACGACCGCATCACCATCCGACTCGCAGGGGTGTCCCACGGGACACCGGGCGTCGGTGGATACCCGATCGAAGCGAAGCGTCAGACCATCGCTTCCGATCTCCGCCGTCTCCGTGTTGCGAAGCTGGAACTCCTGTCCGAGGGCGGTCTGCATTTTCGACTGAGCGACGAGGGCGCCGACGGGGCCGGGGTCGGTTGGCGGCGCGCCGGCGCACGCCGCGAGCATGACCGCGAGGCCCGCAACAACCGCGACCCAGTGCGCTCGCGCCATCGCCGGCCGCCGTGCATCAAGCGATCCGTCACACGGCCGACACCACGCGTGCTGGTTGAGACAAGGGTCGACGGACAGTCGGCGATTCATCGCAACTCGTTGAGCGACTATTTGATGTAGTAGTTGGAGCGGCGCGGACTATATCTCAAGCGGCTGCCTCCTTCAACCAAAAAAGCGCGGTGGGAGGCTACCCGAACGATCGAGGAATTCATCGAGGCGGCAGACTAAGGTGTCGACATGTGCAGACAACGAATGAGAGACACCGCCCTGCGCACCGACAGCGACGTGATTGCTTTGGTCGCGAGCGATGTCGTCGATGGAAGTGCGCAGAAGTGTGAACAGGGAAGTGTCCGCGTCAGGACAACTGCACGCGCTGGCCCGATCTCGCCGATTCATACGCCGCCAGCGCTGCGACGAACGAGCTGCGGGCATCACGGATCGTCGCGACGGTCGTCGTCTGAGTCTCGATGCAATGGATGAGGTGGTTCAGCGGCGAAGGCGAAGCCGCGCCGAACGGTTCCTCGGCATGGCGTTCGAAGACCCAGTCGCTCGCCCCCGCGGCGAGCACCGCGCGCCCGGGCACACGGAACGACTGATCGATGATCTCTCCGCGGGATCCCACGATCTCGAGCCGGACGACGCTGTTCTGTTT